>JABWCD010000013.1 GCA_013359265.1 Candidatus Hydrogenedentota bacterium | reverse complement strand
AATCTGCTCTTCCGTAAACCGCTTCTTCTTCATCTCGGACCTCCTTCATGCCCGGAGATCCTAACATTCCAACTGGTCTACTTTTAGGGGAGCACGCCCTGGGCATATGAAGTGAGGGGCGGCCTGTCCAGACTCATTCTTGCGGTGCCGTCAACCAGGTTCATGCGCACACAGCCGTGAGGGCGGCCTGCCCCCGACGAGTTTTGTGTTCTTGTCGCAATTTCGGACAGCAAAATGAGAAATCCATTACACCCACCGGTCCCGTTACACATCTGCACTCGACACCCGAAACCCATGATCCGCGGCTTGCGCCGGTACCGCCTTGAACTGTCTGCACCCCTGCACACCCGGGGTGTCAAACCAGTGACGACGATGAAACATGGGCTTACGACGATTTTGGCCCCCGACCCCCCCTTGAATCGTCAAAAAAATCTCGCCACACCCCCCAGCCCCTCTGCAACAGATCGGGCCATAGCGTCCCAAGGTAGGGTGGTCTGCCATTTTGTCCTCCTCCCCGCAAGTCCTGCTCGTCAAACTACCGATCCCGCCCGCCGTCGTTTATGTCCTTTTGGTCGCTTAGGTCCTTCCTACTCGTTACGAAGTTTCCACTTCCTAACGCGCTCTTGAAAAGCTCTGCTTTGGCAATGCCCCAAAGCCCAGCATTCTCGTCATTTACGCGGCGCGTGAGTGCAACACCCTGTAACTCGTTACGAAGTTTCCACTTCGTAACGCGCTCTTGAAAAGCTCTGCTTTGGCATTGCCCCAAAGCCACACATCCTCGTCATTTACGTGGTGCGTGAGTGCAACACCCTGTAACTCGTTACGAAGTTTCCACTTCGTAACGCGCTCTTGAAAAGCTCTGCTTTGCCATTGCCCCCAAAGTCCCACATTCTCGTCATTTACGTGGTGCGTGAGTGCAACACACTGGGCAAGGTATTGAAAGGATATTCCTCAGTCCGGCATTACACGCGCGGAATCGAGCACACGTATCCCGGCGATCCGCACGACGACGATGGCAAGTGCGGCAAACAGCTTTTGCCCGAATTTCGCGTCGACGCGAAAACGTCATTTGCGCAATTCGTCCAGAGGCAAGTGGCGAGGACACCAGCGCGGGTCGGGACCCGTTGAACGCTACTCGGCTGGCATCTCCTTGAGAATCGCGACACCGGAACTCGTACCGATGCGGTCGGCGCCGGCGGTGATCATGGCGATGGCGTCAGCGTAAGTGCGGATGCCGCCGGCTGCCTTGACGCCGAGCTTGGGACCGACGACTTGCCGCATGAGGGCGACGTCGTCCGTCGTGGCCCCGGCGCGGCCGAAGCCCGTCGAGGTCTTGACGAATGCGGCGCCGGCCCGCGAGGCCATCTCGCAGACGAGAATCTTTTCGTCCGTCGTGAGGAGGCTTGTTTCGAGGATGACTTTGACGGGTACGCCTTCAGCGGATTTCACGACGGCGGCGATCTCGCGTTCGACGAAATCGGCGTAGCCGGATTTCAGCGCGCCGATGTTGATGACCATGTCCAGCTCGGTGGCGCCGTTCTTTACGGCGTCGCGCGCCTCGGCCACCTTCACGGCCGCGGTGTTCGCGCCAAGCGGAAAGCCGATAGTTGAATTCACGTGTATGCCGGAACCATTGAGGCGCTTTGCGCAAAAGGAAACCCATGCAGGATTGATCGATACCGCGGCGAAACCAAATTGCATCGCCTCATCGCACAGGTCCGCAATGTCCGTTTGCGTTGCGTCCGCGCGGAGGATGGTGTGATCGATTCGTTTTGCCAGTTCGATTCGGGTCATAAGCGCAGATTCCTCTTAGCGGCACATAGTCTGTCGATCTTACGGCCTTAAGTCCACTTCACGTTTTGACGCGCGATGGATTAGATGGATTAATGGACATCGTGCCGGTAGCGCTTTGGCTGCCCGCTCATATATGGCTAAAATCGCGAAAGCACTGTGTCAGCGTGTATACTTAGACTTTAGAAGAGTCCGGCAAGAACCAACGCGGCCCGGAGATTATGTTACGGTTTTCCTGGGACACAGTTAAGGCTGCCGCAAATTCGCGAAAACATGACGGGACGTTGTCCGAGGCGGCATCGGTCTCTGCAAATCCACCGAGTATCACGGCGTTCGATCCTGATCGTTCGGAGGATGAAGACCGATTCGTTATGGTTGGGAACTCTTTGAACGGACGTGTATTGCTCGTCGCCTACACAGAACGCGGCGAAACGATACGAATCATTAGCGCGCGTAAACTAACGCGCACGGAGCGCACAACATATGAAAACGAAGTCAAAGCCCGCAAAGACAGATGAATTGCGGCCGGAGTACGATCTCGCCCCAATCCTGAAACGGGGCGTGCAAGGAAAGTACTCCAAGCGCTATCGGGAAGGGACCAATCTAGTTCTGCTGGCACCAGACGTCACGAGCGCGTTTTCGAGTGACGAGGCGGTAAACGACGCCCTTCGGTCTGTGATTAGAATGCGTAAGTTGCCGTAAGCTGGGACGTCGCATTCAATTCCTGCCGATTCTTTAGTCCGAGCGCCGCGAATTGTACGATTGTTTTCGCAAGGTATTTAGCCCATGTCAATGTTGCGTACCATACTTCAACGAGAAGTCCTCCCGCTTGTCCAAAAGCCTTCGCGGTATCTGGGCACGGAGTTGAATTCCACGCACAAGGACTTGAGGGACGTCGAGCTGCGCGTGGCGCTCGTGTTTCCCGACCTGTACGACTTGGGGTTGGGAAACCTCGGCATCCTGATCCTGTACGCGATCCTGAACGAGCGGCCGTGGTGCTGGTGCGAGCGCGCGTATGCGCCGGCGCCGGACATGGAGGCGATCCTGCGGGAACGCGGGTTGCCGCTGTTTACGAACGAGTCGAAAGACCCGCTTGGCGCGATGGACGTGATCGGGTTCACGCTGCAATCGGAACTGACGTACACGAACATCCTCAACGCGATCGATCTTGCCGGAATACCGCTGCGCACGAAGGACCGCGACGAATCGCACCCGCTGACGATGGCGGGCGGGCCGTCGGTGTTTAATCCTGAACCGCTCGCGCCATTTATCGATTTCTTTGTGATCGGCGAGGGCGAGGACGCGATCGTCGAGATCGCGGATTTGTTGCGCGCGATGAAGGGCAAGCCGCGCCGTGAGCGGCTCGAGGCGCTGGCGAAGCTCGAAGGCGTGTACGTGCCTGAGTTGTATCCCTTCGAGACAATGCCGGACGGGCGCATTCTACCGAAGGAAGATGCGCCGAAGATCGTGAAGCGCACGGTGCAGAACCTCGATGGCGCGACGTTCCCAGCGAACTATATCGTGCCGTACACGCAGCAGGTTCACGATCGCGTCGGTCTCGAAGTGTTGCGCGGGTGCACACAAGGGTGCCGGTTCTGCCAGGCGGGTATGGTGACGCGGCCCGTGCGCGAGCGCAGTTTGGAGAAGATCGACGAGTTGATGGAACGCACGCTCGCGGCGACGGGTTACGAAGAAGTGTCGCTGGTGTCGCTGTCGACCTGCGATTTCTCGCGGCCGCGGATGTTGGTTGAGCAGGCCGCGCGGCGGGCAGCGAAGGACAACGTCAGCGTGTCGTTGCCGTCGCTGCGGCTGGATTCGTTTTCCGTCGAGCTTGCGGACATGGTCGCGGGTGTGCGCCGCAGCGGACTAACCTTCGCGCCGGAGGCGGCGACGCCAAGGTTGCGCGCGGTCATCAACAAGTGGATTCCGGACGAAGACCTGTTGCGCATGTCGTCGGAGGCGTACAAGCGCGGCTGGAACCACGTGAAGACGTATTTCATGATCGGGCTGCCGACGGAACGCGATGAAGATGTCGAGGCGATCGTCGATCTCTGCCTGCGCACGTTGAAGTTGGGGAGGTCGATCAATCCAAAGGCGAGAGTCAACACAGGTGTGTCAACGTTCGTCCCGAAGCCGTTCACACCGTTCCAGTGGGCCGAGCAGATTTCGCTGGAGGAGGCGTACCGGCGGCAGGGGATTTTGGAGAAGGGATTCAAGAACAATTCCGCAATCAAGTTCGGGCGTCACGAACCGGAGACGACTTTCATTGAGGGGTTGTTGACGCGCGCGGACCGTCGTGGCGCGGACCTGCTGGAAGCGGCGTGGCGCAATGGAGCGCGGTTAGAGTCGTGGAGCGAATATCTCAACTTCGATGCGTGGTTGAAGGCCGTCGATCAGACAGGCTTCGATGTGAAGGAGGCGTTTCGCGAGCGCGCGTTGGATGAGCGGTTGCCGTGGGACCATATCGACGTACTTATTCCCAAGCAGTGGTTCCAGGAAGACTGGCGGCGCGCGATGGAACTGAAGCACGCGCAGGATTGCCGGGCGGGCAAGTGCCACCTCTGCGGCGTGATCTATCGCGAGCGGGAACTGTGTAAGCACATGCTGAAGCGGCAGAAACAGGGCCGCATCGACGAGCAGAACTGGCAACCGACGCCGATTCCCAAGTATGTCGAACCGGACCCGGTACAGCGGCTGCGCTTCCGCATCGGTCGCTCGGGCGAAGTGCGCTTTCTGTCGCATCTCGAACTGATGAATGCGTGGGTGCGGGCGTTGCGACGCGCGCGCGCGCCGCTGTCGTACTCGCAGGGGTTTCACGCGCACCCGAAGATCACGTTCGCCACCGCCGCGCCCGTGGGCGAGGAGTCGGTCGGCGATTATATGGACATCGTGCTGAAAGAGCGCGTTGACCCGCGCGAGTTGCTGGGGCGTCTGCAGGCAACACTCGCGACAGGCTTCCGCGCGATTAGCGTCGAGGAAGTGCCGCTGAAAGCGCCCGCGCTCATGGCGGCGTGTTCCGGGTATGCCTACACCCTGACGGCCAATGCGAATGGTGACACGGTCGCCGCACGCATCGCCGAAATCCTCGACGCCGAAGAAATCCTCGTCGAACGCGACGTGAAGGTGAAAGACTGGAAGGGGCGCGAACGCCGCGAGAAGCGGGACATCGACATCCGTCCCATGATCGCGCGGCTGGAGGTTGTCCAGTCCGCCAGCAACCAGGTTGTTGTCGAGTTCGACACAAGTATCGTGAACGGCCGCTCCGCGCGTCCGCGAGAGATAGTTGTGTTACTCGGGCTCGACGCGATTAGCACGCACGTGATGAAACGCGATACCTTCCTCGCAGCGCAACGCGAGGCCGCACTGGTCTAACCGCAAGCGTGGTGGTGCGGCCGTATCAATCGTCCGACGACGCACAATGGCTGCGGATGCGCTGTGCGCTCTGGCCCGATGAATCGCCGGAGGAACTCGCCTCCGAACAGGAGGCATGGGCAGCAGGCGATGAAACGGCCGCATTCTTCGCCGTTGAAGAGGACGGCTCGCTCATAGGATTCGCCGAAGTTTCGATCCACACCGACGCGCCGGGCTGCACCTCAAATCGTATCGGCTTCCTCGAAGGTTGGTATGTCGATCCTGCGCATCGACGCCAAGGCGTTGGTCGCGCGTTAAACGCCGCCGCGGAGCAATGGGCGCGGGAACGTGGCTGCACGGAAATGGCGTCGGATACGAATGAGAGCTATCCGTATAGTCCCGCCGCGCACCGTTCCCTTGGTTACACGCAGATTCCGAACTCCTGGGACTTCTACAAGCAATTGTTGTAGTCTTTCTGGGCGCACAAATCGATTGCGCACAAGTAAGGAGGGAGTTTTCCGCATGCGCGCCTTTGCAATCATGACGCTTGTGTTTGTTTCGTCCGCGATCGCCCAGGATGCCGATGTGCACGCGATCGTAGCGGCCGGGGCGGGGAAAACAATCGCGCTGCCGGACGGCGCGTACCAGATCGATAAGCCGATTTTTGTGACAGCGGACAACACCGTCATTCACGGCCACGCGACGATCATCCAGACAAACCCCGACGCGGACATTATCCGCGTGGAGAACGCGAAGGGGGTCCGGATAGAAGGCTTGACGCTCACGCGCGAGCCGGGCAAGGAAGACTCGACGGGGTCGGGGGTGCGCGCGGAGGGCTGCACGCGGTTAGAACTGTCAGATTTACACATCGTCAACAACTGTAGCCAGCAGGGGACCATCTACCTCATCAAGTGCGAATCGTCGGTGGTGCGCGATTGCGAGATTGTGAACTACAAACGAATCGGTGTCGACGATCGGACCGCCAGTGAACTGTACGGGTATGCGTTTCGCGCAATCGATGGCACGGGCATTCAGGTGAACGAGACACGCGGGTTGCAGGTGATTAACAACCGCGTGCTGGAAGAGCGGCTGTATGCAACGAAGGAGACGAAGGAAAAGTACCAGCTTGGCTCGTTCTGCGAGGGCAAGAACCCGACGAAGAAGGGCAAGCTCGCGCCGCCGGGAGAGTATGCGAACAACTGGCACCAGGGTTCGGCAATTACCGTGTCGTCGCCAGAATCAACGAGTCACGTGCTTATCGGCGGCAACCTGATCCGGAATGCGGCGCAGGGAATCGATATGCATCTCGACAACGCGACGTGCTCGAACAACATTATCGACCACGCGTTTATCGGACTGAAGTGCATGCACGGCGCGCGCAACGTGATCATCGCGAACAATACCGTCTCGCACATGGACCTGTGGGGCCTCGTGATGATGCCGGGCACGCTCGCCCATCCCGCGGAAGCGGCCAGCGGCGAGAAGCCCGCGCGCGGCCCCAACTACACGAGGGGTAACATCATCGCCAACAATATTTTTTCGGACTTTGGATTGGGCTACGAACGGTTCAATTGGGAACAACAGCGGAGCGGGGTCATTACGCTCGATTCCGGACAGCTCGCCGAAAACCCGGTAATGACCGATGTGCTCATCGAAGGCAACGTCGTGTACGACTCAGCCTCCGACGGCGAACTCATCGACGGCCAACCGCAAACCGTCGGCCCACGCTACGAATGGGCTGTGTACATCGCGCAGGAGCCGAGCCCGAAGGGACTCGTTTTTCGGAACAACATCTTTCATCCCGGAAAGAGTGGGGTGGCGAATGTATCGGTGGAGAGCAAGTAGGGGTCGTGCTCCAGCGGAGATTCAGGCTAAAATATCGAGATGACGGAACTGATGCAAAAAGCGTTGGGCGAAATCGAAAAACTATCTATCGCCGAACAAGATGCTATCGCCGAACGAATTCTAACGGAACTCACCGCTGACCAGACGTGGAATGCGCTGTTCGCAAAGACTACTGACGAGCAGTGGCAGAAAATGGCGGCCCGTGTTGATGAACAAGTTCGGGAAGGTAAGACGATGCCGCTTGAAGAATTTCTTGCCAAACATCAGGCTTGAATTCCTTCCTCACAGATGACTTCCACGCACTATTCGCCGAACTTCCAGCCTCCGTTCAAGCGATCGCACGTAGAGCTTACGAACTTTGGATGGAAAACCCATATCATCCCGGTTTGGACTTCAAATGTGTGAACCGGAGCGAACGAATTTACTCTGTTCGTATCGGCATACACTATCGTGCGCTTGGGCGGCGTGCGGGTGACTGCATTAGCAGGGACTGGATCGGCTCTCACGCCGAATACGATGAACGCCTGAAGCGGCTCTAAGTTAACCTTCCGCCAATTCCTCCGCCACGGAATGCGCGGGCTTGGGCGTAATGAGTGAAACGCCGATCAGCACGAGGAAGCCAAGCGGAATCGTCACCAACGCGGGTTGGCTGAAGGGGATGATCGACGTTTTCGGGTCCCAGCCATATACCTTTGCGTACGTGTCGCCGGACAGGAGAATCCACAGCAGGGACGTCGTCATGCCGACAAAGACCGCCGCGGCGATGCCCTGCTTCGTGGTGCGGCGCCAGAAGAGCATCATGACGAGTGCCGGCAGGTTCGCGGAGGCGGCGATGTTGAATGCCCAGCCGACGAGAAAGCTGACGTTGAAGTTTTTGAAGAGCACGCCGAGGACCATTGCGCCGACCCCGAGCAACAGGGCCGCAAATTTTCCGTAGAGCACCTTTTGGTGATCGTTCATGGGGATGCGGAAGAAGTTCTCGAGCAGGTCGTGCGCGACGGCGCCGGAACCCGCCATGATAAGGCCCGACACCGTTCCCAATACCGTCGTGAACGCAATGGCGGAAATGATCGCGAACATCAGTTCGCTGAACGATCGCGCGAGCAGCGGCGCGGACATGTTGTTGT
Source organism: Candidatus Hydrogenedentota bacterium (assembly GCA_013359265.1). NCBI lineage: Bacteria > Pseudomonadati > Candidatus Hydrogenedentota > Candidatus Hydrogenedentota bacterium. The sequence continues at coordinate 127,652 of JABWCD010000013.1, read as the reverse complement.
CCGTGACGTCCATAGCGCCGGAGGTCATCGCGCCGAAGCCGAGATACAGTGTCAGCACGTAAAAGAATCCGATCGCCGCGATGCCCACGACGGTGCTCTTGCGCGCGGATGCCTGGTCCTTCACGGTGTAATAGCGGATGAGAATGTGAGGGAGCGATGCGGTACCGCAGAAGAGTGCGAGCATGAGCGAAATGAAGTCGAGCTTTTCGGTGAAGTTCGGCGAGGTCATACCCTTGAAGTATCCGCCCGGCTTCAGCAAGTCGGCGCCGCTCCGCTGCACCGGGTAATACACGGCAGTTCTCGTGCCGTCTTCGCTCTTAAGGTCTTCTTTCGTCCACGTGGTGATCTCAGACTGGCGGAGAATATCGAAGAACTCGACGGGACCGACGGGTCCGGTTCGCTCCACGTCGCCGGGCAGCCGGGCGATGGTGCCGACGGGAGAGAGGTCGTGGTCGCGCGATTGCGTGCGGCCGTTCACGAGTCTTGTGCCATCCGGCTTGATGGTAACCGATTGTGTGGTGATCCATCCCGCATCGGTTACGCGCATGACGGACTCGACGCCCTCGCTCGATATCGCTTTCACGTAGGGTTTGCCCGGCCACGCATTTTCGTCGAGTTGAATGCCCTTGTCCCACATCTTCTCGCCGACGTCTGCGCGCATAGCCTCGGGGTTCCACGGCGACTCAACGGGTGTGGCTGTAAAGCCGCGTGAAAGAATCATCGTGGTGAGGGCGGCGCAGAACAGGACGAGCAAGAATCCCTTGATGAACTGGACCCAGGTCGTGGAGACCATGCCCGCGGTAACGACGATGAGCGTTACGGTGATGCCGACGATAAGCACGCCCGCGTAGTGCGGGAGGCCCAGCAACGGTGTAATCAGCGCGCCCGCGCCGACCATCTGTGGGATGAGATAAAACGCGCTGATGGCCAATGTGGAGATGGCAACGGCCAGTTTGATCGCGCGGGAATCGTAGCAGCTGTCGAGCGCGTCGGCAAAGGTAAATTTGCCGAGTCGTTTGATCGGTTCAGCGATGACGAACAACGCGACCACCCAACCGGCGAGATAACCGATTGAATAAAGAAAACCGTCGTAACCGTAGGACGCGATCAACCCACAGATACCGAGGAAAGACGCCGCGCTGAGGTAGTCGCCCGCGAACGCGACTCCGTTCACCGCCCAATGAATTTGACCGTGCGCGGCGTAATATCCCTTTGCAGTCTGCCCGCGCCGTGCGAGGTAGAAGGATAGGCCGAGTACGACGGCGACAAAGAACATGAAGACCACGATGGCTATGAGCGACGTGGAGTAATACATCAGCGGCGGTCCGCGTCGGTGGCGGGTTGCGTTTCGTCGCGCGCGTCGGGCGCCGGTCCGTGCGGGACGGGACGACTGCACAGGTAGACGTAAACGAGCGCAAGCACGAGGGCCGCGCCAATTAATGCGAATCCATACGCGATGGCGAGATTCGCCCCGCCGGGCATCACCGCGCCCATGACGGGCGTGCGAAACACCGCCAGGAATACGAACCCGCCGTAAAGCACGACGTAGACCGCAAACAGTATCAACCCGTACCGCGCGTTACGGCTGACGACGTGCGGATGGTCTTCGTGATGATGCATGGTTCCCCTTGTAGTCCGGATGCTGCCCTGCGCCCTGTCGTGCGTAGTAGACCCGATTCCGGGGCGCGCCTTCAAACCAGAGGGGAAAGCAGAGGGAGATTCCTTGAAGTTTAGACGAAATCAAGCGTGCAAAGTGCTTCCTTTGAATCAGCACAGGCGCTTTCCTATAGTCGATCCGAAGGATTTGGGCGTGTCTACGAAGGCCACAACTGCCGCATACCATCCCAAACACCACGTACGCGTGGTGACCGCTACGTCCCTGTTTGACGGTCACGACGCGGCGATTAACATCATGCGGCGGGTGTTGCAGGACTCGGGCGCGGAGGTGATACACCTTGGCCACAACCGGTCCGTGGCGGAGATCGTCGACGCGGCGATTCAGGAAGACGCGCACGCGATTGCGGTGAGTTCGTATCAGGGCGGGCACATCGAGTTCTTCCAGTACATCGTTGATTTGCTGCGCGAACGCGGGGCGGCGCACATCAAGGTGTTCGGTGGCGGTGGCGGCGTTATCGTGCCGAGTGAAATCCGGCAAATCGAGTCAATGGGCGTGAGCAAGATTTACTCGCCGGAAGACGGGCGTACACTGGGCTTGCAGGGGATGATCAACCACCTGTTGCAGTCCGTCGACACACCGTTGGATTTCTCGCCCTGCCTCGAGGGTCCGCTTGAACTGACCCCCGATAATTCCTTGCGCGTGGCGCGATTCATTACCGCGATCGAGGAAGGGCACGACCGCCAGAACGGCTTGTTGGCCGTTATTCGCAAGCGCCTTCCGGACGCGCCGGACAAGACAATTCCCGTGCTCGGCGTAACGGGAACCGGCGGTGCGGGCAAGTCGTCGCTCGTCGACGAACTCGTGACACGCTTCTTAAACGATTTTTCCGACAAGACCGTCGCGGTATTGTCCGTGGACCCGTCGCGCCGCCGCACGGGCGGGGCCCTGCTCGGCGACCGCATCCGCATGAATGTGCTTGATCGCGGACGCGTGTATATGCGGTCGCTGGCGACACGCGCGAAGCGCTCCGATATTTCCGAATCGCTGGCCGACGCCATCGCGGTGGTAAAGGCGGCGGGGTTCGATTGGGTCATTGTCGAGACGGCAGGGATTGGGCAAGGCGACGCGGGTATCGTCCCGCTCGTCGACGTGGCGCTCTATGTGATGACCGCGGAGTTCGGAGCGCCGTCGCAGCTCGAGAAGATCGACATGCTCGATTTCGCGCACCTCGTTGCGATCAACAAGTTCGAGCGCAAGGGCAGCGAGGACGCGTTGCGGCACGTGCGCAAGCAATATCAGCGTAACCACGGGCTGTTCGACGCGAAACCGGAGGACATGCCCGTGTACGGCACCATCGCATCGAAATTCAACGATGACGGAGTTAGCGCGCTGTATCACGGCGTACTTCGAGCCATTCGCGATAAGACGGGAATTGATTGGAAATCGTCGTTACCATGGTCTCCGTACAAAACATCGTCCTCACGGACAATCATTGTGCCCACGGACAGGGTACGGTACCTCGCCGAAATCGCCGGAACCGTGCGGACGTACCGCGCATGGGCCCAGGATCAGGCGCGCATAGCGGAACAGTTGTGGCAATTGGACGGAGCGCTAGAGCAACTTTCCTTGGATGATGGCGCGCGAACGGCGCTGTCGGCAAGGAAGTCCGAACTGGAACATTCACTGTCGCCCGAATGTGCCGCCGCGCTCCGCGAGTTCGAGCGTGTGCGGAAAGACTATTCGGGCGACGAGTTCATGTATCGCGTGCGCGAGCGCGAAGTGCGAACGCCACTGTACCGAGAGAGTTTGTCGGGTACGCGTGTGCCGCGCGTAGCGTTGCCTCGGTTTCGCAATCCCGGCGACATATTGCGCTGGGTACTGTTGGAAAATGTGCCGGGCCGATTTCCGTTTACGGCCGGCGTCTTCCCGTTCAAACGGGCTGACGAAGAACCGACGCGCATGTTTGCCGGCGAAGGAGACGCCGCGCGGACCAACCGGCGGTTCAAATACCTGTCGCGCAACTCCGAGGCAAAACGGCTCTCGACCGCCTTTGACAGCGTGACACTGTACGGCTGGGACCCGGACGAGCGCCCGGATATTTATGGCAAAGTCGGCACATCGGGTGTTTCGATAGCAACGCTCGACGACATGAAGGTATTATATGACGGCTTCGATCTGTGTGCGCCGAATACGAGCGTATCGATGACCATCAATGGTCCGGCGCCGATGATACTCGCGATGTTCTTGAATACCGCCATCGACCAGCAGATTGCCAGGTTCGCGGCGGAGAAGGGGCGCGAGCCAAACGCGGAAGAGTCCGCAGCCATTCGGGACGACGCGCTGCGCTCGGTGCGGGGGACGGTCCAGGCGGATATCCTGAAGGAGGATCAGGCGCAGAACACGTGCATCTTTTCGGTAGACATCGCGTTGCGAATGATGGGCGACATTCAGCGGTACTTCATCGACCACGACGTGCGCAATTTCTATTCCGTGTCAATTTCCGGGTTCCACATGGCCGAAGCCGGATGCAATCCGATCTCGCAAGTGGCGTTCACGCTTGCGAATGGGTTTACCTTTGTCGAGTACTACCTCTCGCGCGGAATGCATATCGACGACTTCGCGCAGAATTTGTCGTTCTTCTTTTCGAGCGGGATGGACCCGGAATACGCGGTGATCAATCGCGTGGCGCGGCGCGTCTGGGCCGTGGCGATGCGCGACAAGTACGGCGCGAACGAACGGTCGCAGAAGTTCAAGGTGCATATTCAGACCAGCGGCAGGTCATTGCACAGCCAGGAATACGAGTTCAACGATATTCGCACCACGTTACAGGCGCTCATGGCGCTGAACGATAACTGCAACTCTCTGCACACGAACGCATACGACGAAGCGGTGACGACACCTTCCGAGGAGTCTGTCCGGCGCGCGCTGGCGATCCAACAAATTATCAACAAGGAATTCGGCATCTACGGCAACGAGAATGCGCTGCAAGGGTCGTTCATTATTGATGAGCTGAGCGATCTCGTGGAGGAAGCGATCCTGAAAGAATTCGAGCGCCTGTCCGATCGCGGCGGTGTGTTGGGCGCCATGGAGACTGGATACCAGCGCTCGAAGATTCAGGAGGAATCGCTCTATTACGAGTCGCTCAAGACGAGCGGAGCATATCCAATTGTCGGGGTGAATTGTTTCCTGAATCCGAATCAGGATCATGTCGAAAAGACCGAAAAGCTTGACCTGATGCGCGCGACGGAAGACGAAAAGGCGGCACAACTCCGGCGATTGCGCGAGTTTCATGCACGATATGCAAGCGAATCGAAAGCTTCGCTTCGGTCGCTGCAGCAGGTCGCGCTCTCGGACGGCAACATTTTCGAAGAATTGATGAAGACGGTGCGAACGTGCTCGCTGGGGCAGATTACGCAGGCGTTGTTCGAGGTGGGCGGGCGGTACAGGAGAAGTATGTAAACCCCCGAAAAGGCTCGGACGGAGCCTCGCCCCACCCTGTGCCCCGGCGCCCCGTTGTTTGAATTATGCGTTCTGTGTTTGTAGCCAGAGCCGGAAATCATGCGCGTGGGGATCGACAAGGCCTTTCTTGTTCATTAGCCGCTCAATCTTTGCATGCGCAATATACGACACGGCTTTGCGCAAACCTTCTCGCCTGTATATGTCTCGCGCGACCAATGCTTCATCGAATTCTCGGAACGGTTCGGAGAAGTCGGCGTAATAGAGGGCAAGGGCAAGCGGGCCAATTTGGGGACGGCCCGTCACGTGCCACGCGATGGCTTCGTAGACGTCATCATGTGCGACGCCGAGTTCGTGTCGTGCCTCCTCGGCGGCGACGTGGCCATGCAGGAGCGCCGGACGTTGGCGTTGTGTTTCGGTAACCGCAATGCGGTAACGCTCGGCGGCGGCCAGCATGTCCGCGGGGGTAAACGCCTTGCACATGTCGTGAAGCAATCCGGCGACGGCGGCGCGCTCCGGGTTGATGCCGATTGCGCCGGCGATGCACCACATGGTCTCGGCGACGGAGATACAGTGGCGCACGCGGTTCTCGCTGAGGCGCTGTCGCAGGCGCGCGACGAACTCATCCGCGCGTGGAATGTTCAGCGCACTCACGATAAAGGCCTCGTTGTTGAATAAGGGCTGCGACGGACGGGGGGAGGACGTCGGCGCAAGGGTCGCCGGACTCGATGCGCGCGCGAATGTCTGTCGATGAGACATCGGACTTCGGGAAGTCGAGCATCGTATGACGGCCTTGTACGAGCGCCGGGATTTCGGCGTCACCGGGCCGCGGCACGACCAACAGGTGTGCGCGCGCGAGAATGCGATCCGGCGTGCGCCATTTCGGCAGATCGATCAGTGAATCCATACCGATGATGAGAAAGAGTTCTGTTTGCGGGTATTCCCTGTGGAGGGTTTCGAGGGTGTCCGCGGTGTACGACGGGCCCACGCGATCCAGTTCGATTCGGCTGGCCCTCATACCGGGCACGTCGGCGACGGCGGCTTCCACCAGGGCAAGGCGATCCTCGGCGGTGGCGAACGTTGCGCCGTGTTTGTGCGGTGGTTGCGCCGAGACTACGAACAGCACAATATCGAGGTCCGCCTGCTGGCGTGCGGCACGGGCGATCGCGAGGTGCGTGTTATGGATCGGATCGAAGGTGCCGCCGAAGACACCGATGCGGCACGGGTCACTCACGAATCTGACCGGAGCCCCGTATGATGTACTTCAGGCTGGTAAGTTCTTTGAGCGCCATCGGGCCGCGGCAATGCAGCTTGTTCGTGCTGATGCCGATTTCGGCGCCGAGACCAAACTCGAACCCGTCCGTGAAGCGGGTTGACGCATTGACATAGACCGTCGCGCTGTCGACTTCGTTCAGGAAGCGTTCGGCGGCGTCATAGCTTGCCGTGATAATGGCGTCAGAATGGTGCGAACCGTGCTCGCCGATATGCGCGATCGCTTCATCCAGCGAATCGACAACTTTGACCGCAAGAATCTTGTCGAGAAATTCGGTTTCGAAATCGTCCGGTTTGGCGGGCGTACACGCAATCAACCTCTGCGTGCGTTCGCAACCTCGGATCTCGCATCCGGCGGTGAGCAGTTCACGTCCAATCTCGTGGAGAAATGCAGTCGCCACATCGGAATGCACAAGCATGGTCTCCATGGCATTGCAGGTGCCGGGGCGCTGGAGTTTCGCGTTAAGGCAGACGCGCTTTGCCATGGCGAGGTCCGCATCGGAATGGACGTACGTGATGCAGATGCCGTCGAGATGGGCGACGACCGGTATGCGCGACTCCGCGTAAATGCGTTCGATGAGATTCTTCCCACCGCGGGGCACGATAACGTCAATGTATTTGTCCAGCTTCAGCATTTCGCCGACGGCGTTGCGATCCGTCGTGGAAATCATCTGCACGGCGTTGTCGGGTACACCCGCATTGGTTGCGACTTCTTGAAAGATTTTGGCAATCGCAAGATTCGAATGGATGGCTTCCGATCCGCCGCGAAGGATGCACGCATTGCCCGATTTTAAGCACAAGGCCGCCGCATCCGCGGTCACGTTCGGGCGGCTCTCGTAGATGATCCCGACGACGCCAAGCGGAACGCGGATTTGTGCGATCTTTAATCCGTTCGGTCGAACTACTTGCGAAACGATGTCTCCAACGGGATCCGGAAGCGCGGCAACTTGCTCCAGGCCATCCGCCATTGCGTCGATGCGCTTCGGCGTGAGCGCCAGCCTGTCGAGCATCGCGGAGGAGAGGTTTTTCTTACGGCCGGTGTCGAGGTCTTTCTCATTCTCTGCGATTAATTCGACGTGCGAGTCGCGCAGCCGCCGTGCAATCCCAGCAAGCGCGGAATCCTTGAGGGAGGATGAGAGCGTGCGCAGCACATTCGACGCAGCGCGGGCCCTTCTGCCGATCGACGCAATTTCGCTGCGCAAATCGGAAACTTCATCTTGGGATAACGTCGCCATCTAAAGGAGCACCAGATTGTCGCGATGGATCACTTCATCGAAATCCTTTCGGCCTAGAATGGCGTGGATTTCGCTGCTTTTGCAACCTTTTATGCGGGCGATATCGCCGCTGGAGTAGTTGACGAGCCCGCAGGCGACGTCCTTGCCGGAGCCGTCGCGGATGCGGACAGAGGCGCCCATATCGAAGGATCCCGTGACACCGGTAATGCCCGCGGCGAGGAGGCTTCGGCCCTGCTTGAGCAGGGCGTTACGCGCGCCGTCGTCGATATCGAGCGCGCCGCGCGTCGAGCGGCCGAAGGCAATCCAGCGTTTACGATGTGGCATGACGGCGGAGGAAGCGCCGAACCGGGTGCAGCGGGCGGTGCCGTCGAACACGCTTCGCAGAATGCCGGGGGTGTGTCCGTTCGCGATCACCGTAATCAATCCCGACGAGCAGGCGATGCGCGCGGCGTGGAGTTTCGTCTTCATACCGCCGACCGACGTCGCAACGCCGGTGTCTTCCGCGAGCGCCTCAATCGAGTCGTCGACGAGCTGGACCGATTCAATCAGTTTTGCATCTTTGTGTCTGCTCGGGTTTCGGTCGTACAGCCCGTCAATGTCGCTGAGGATGACGAGCATGTCTGCGTCAATCTTCGATGCGACACGCGCAGAGAGCGTGTCGTTGTCGCCGAAGCGCAATTCGTCCGTGGCGACGGAATCGTTTTCGTTGACGATAGGCACGACGGTTTTCAGCGAGAAGAGCGTATGGATGGTATTGCGGATGTTGAGGTACCGCTGGCGGTCGTCGAGGTCGGACGACGTCAGCAATACCTGCGCCGTTTGCAGGCCGTTCCCATAGGATTCAAACAGCACCTGATAGAAATGCATGAGGCGCGCCTGACCGATGGCGGCGGTGGCCTGCTTCAAAGGCAGGACCTTTGGACGCTCCGTCAATTTGAGCGTATGCATGCCGCACCCGATTGCGCCGGAGGACACGATGAGGACATTGAGATCGCGTTCCTTCTTGAGCGTGGCGATCTCTTTGACCAAACCTTCGACGATCTGGCCGTCGAAACCGCGTTCACCGGTGAGCAACGTTGTGCCAACTTTTATGACTACTGTTTGCATTGTATGTTACTGAAGTCGTGCAATTACTTTGATTTATCCGTCTTGACGAAGCCGATTGGATTTCGCTTCGGATTAGGTGGACGCATTATCTGCCGAATAGCGTCGAAAACCACCTTGAACTGTCCGTCGTATTTCTCTTCCAAAGCGTCCAACCTTCGAGACAATCCCTCGTTGTTGGATATCATCCGTCGAATGCGCACAAATGTCCGCATGATCTGGATGTTGACGGCTATAGCTCGTTCGCTCCGGAGCACACTCGATAGCATCGCTACCCCTTGCTCTGTGAACGCGTACGGGAGCGTGCGCCGGCCTCCCCAACTTGAGGTCACAATTTGTGACCTCAAGATTGTAAACTCCTGCCGTGTAAGGACAAACGTGAAGTCCGCGGGGAACCTCGCCATGTTTCGTTTGACCGATTGAAGTAGCACCTTTGTGGTTACGCCGTACAATTTCGCAAGGTCCGCGTCCATGATTACGTTTTGACCGCGGATACGGTAGATTGCCGCTTCGATTCTGTCCGAGGATATGGGACTGTTCTCCACGTTACTGCCCTTACTCCGGATGATATTCCAATTCGGCGTCGGCGACGTAGACGGTTGCGCCTTCTTCGGCGCCGAGCCGTTTGAGGGCCTTGAGGATGCCCATTTTTTTGAAGCGTTTCTGCAGGTGGCGGACGGCGTCTTCGTTGTCAAAGTTGGTCATGCGTACGGCGCGGACGGCGACTTTGCCGTTGACGCGAAAGCCGCCTTCCACGCGTTCTACCGTAAATGGGGCTTCATATGCGTACTCGGCCAGTTCGGGTTCTCTTGGCTCGGCCAGTTCGTCGCGGCGCAATTGGTCAACGAGTTTCCAGAGGTGCTCGAGTAAATGATCGACGCTTTCCCGCGTCGCGCCGGAGATGAGCCAAGGCGAATCGAACTTCTTCCGGAGTTTCTTGAACCGTTCGCGGTTTTCGGGAATGTCGGCCTTGTTGAGCGCGAAAACGCGCGGGCGTGTGGCGAACACGGCGCTGTGCTGCGCGAGTTCGGACTCGAGAATGTCGCGGGTCTTAATGGGGTCGTCGTCGCCGAGGTCGATGAGAAACAGCAGGACCTTGGTGCGTTCGATGTGACGGAGGAAGTCGTGTCCCAGCCCTTTGCCTTCGGCTGCGCCTTCGATGATGCCGGGGATATCGGCGATTGTGAGCGTGCGGAAGTCGCTCAGGGAGACGACGCCGAGATTGGGGGAGAGGGTGGTGAAAGGGTACGGCGCGATCTTCGGACGCGCGGCGGTGACTGCCGCGAGGAACGTGGACTTGCCGGCGTTTGGCAGGCCGACGAGGCCGACTTCGGCTATGACTTTGAGTTCGAGAAGGTATTCCGCGTCACGGCCAGGTTCGCCGAGTTCGGCAAACTGGGGCGCGCGTTCGGTGGCGGTCGCGAACCGTGCATTTCCGCGCCCGCCACGCCCGCCGGTCGCCGCCAGGAAGCGCTGGCCTTCCTCGACCAAATCGGCGAGTGTGTCGTCGCTGTCCAGCGGTTTGACGATCGTCCCCAAAGGGACGGGAATGATCAGGTCCTCACCGTTCTTACCGTGGCAGTCCGAACCGGAACCGTGGACACCGGGCGTGCCCTTCCAATGCGTGTGGTATTTGAGGTCGAGAAGCGAGGTGTATCGGCTGTTGGCTTCGAAGAAGACCGAGCCGCCGTTGCCGCCATCGCCGCCGTTGGGGCCGCCGCGAGGCACATATTTTTCGCGGCGAAAGCTGCGGCAGCCATTGCCTCCCGCGCCACCCGTAACACGGACCCGCGCGCGATCGACGAACATGGCGTGCCGCTCCAGTGGGCGGCGCTACTCCGCGGCCGCTTCAATGACGTCGACGCACTTGCGGTCCTTCCGCGTTTGGCGGAACCGCACGACGCCGTCGATTAGAGCGAACAAGGTGTCGTCTTTGCCGATGCCGACGTTTGTGCCGGGGAAGAATGTGGTGCCGCGCTGGCGCACGAGGATATTGCCCGCGCGCACGGCTTCGCCGCCGAAGCGCTTAATGCCGAGACGTTGCGATGCGGAATCGCGGCCGTTACGTGAACTGCCGCCGGCTTTCTTTGTTGCCATTTCGGAAACTCCCTACAGAACGATGTCCGTGACTTTCAATTGCGTGTATGGTTGGCGATGGCCCTTCGTGCGCTGAAAACCTTTGCGGCGTTTCTTCTTGTACACGAGGATTTTTTTCGACTTATCCTGCTCGGTCACCTCGCATACTACCTTCGCGTCCGCGAGCTTTTTCGGATCGACGACAATTCCGTCGTCCTTTGCGACGAGGCGGACATTTCCCAACTCGATGCGGTCGCCGACCGGCGCCTCGATCTTCTCGACGCGGACTTGGTCGCCCTTCGCGACCTTAATCTGCTTGCCGCCCGTCGTAACCACTGCGTACATGTCTCGTCTCCAATCCGGCCCCAGCCGCGGGGCGCGTTAAACCAACCCTTGATGGTGCGCAACAAACTGGCTCGCGACCGTGCGCAATTCCGCGACCGCCGACAGTGACGCCAGGTAACTCGATTTCGGGTTCCGCGGTGACGCCAGATTTTCCGTAATTGTCTTAAACATGCCGAACGCGCCTTCGACCACGATCTCGTGGGTGTTCGAGGTCGCGCGCGGGTCGGCGATGACGCGTACTTTCGTTTCGTCGGGGCCGATGCCGGTGAGGCTCAACGCAGCCGCTACGTTTACGTTGTGCGGAAACGCTTTGCACGCCTCGCGCGCGGATCCCTCGAACACGATTTTCGCGTCCGTCAAGTTTTCGACGTCAATCTCATTTTCAACTAAGTACGGCGCGCCTGCCAGTCCCTTGGGCGGCTTGCGCGTCGTCAACATCACGTGATGCAGGCCGGCTTCCATCGCGGCGCGAACGCCGTCGAGCCCGCTGATTGCCCCGGATGGAATCCGGACGTCAACGCCTTTTTCGCGGGCCTCCGCTATCAGCTCGGGGTGGTCCATCAGACCGCCCACGCTTAAGATCAGGCAATCCCGCTGGTGGCGAATCGCCGCCGCGACGACACTTTCAACCACGCTGGGCTGCGCGCACTCGACGATAAAGTCGCAGGCCGCCGCATTTTCGTCCAAGTCGCAGATAATCGCATTCAATCCAAACGAATTGAGCAGCTTACGCGCGCGCGATTCATCGATATCCGTCAATGCGACGATCTCGGCGGGAATGACGCCGCGCTGGAGCGCAATGCACAAGTCCGCGCCAATATTTCCGCAGCCGACGAGGCCGACCTTCATCTTCAGCATAGTTCGTTGAGACAAAGAACCACCGCCGCTCGAGCCCGGACGGGGCTGAGCCCGGCTGTTCACTCCCTAATCCCACGCCCGGCACGCTTGCCAGGCAGTCCCGTAGGTTACCACACGCCGGAATCGCAAGTCAAACCTCGGGTTACGTTTGCGAACCAGGCGAAGGTCGGGGCGGCACAATTAACAGTCCATACGGACTGAGTGCAGGAATACTGATTACGGTTGTTCCCGGTTCCGCGAGGGTTCCGGTCGCCGGATTTGGCGCCGCGCCGGGTACGCAAAGCGTGCTACGGATAGGTTCGTTGGCCGGCCATCCGAATTCGGCATTCGCGAGGAGGACGGAAAATGAGGAAGGAGTGTCGGCCCACTCAACAAAATGAACGATGATTGGGGCTGTTCCGCTTTGTGGAACGGCGCGGACCGACATGAAAACCGACTGCGAGTCTCCGTCCAGCCGTACCGGGGGTGCGTTTGATTGCGCCCCCTCGGCGATTTCAATTCCAGCGCCACTCGCGAATACTTCTTCATGATCATCGAGCAGCGCGCGGTTGTCGGCGATGCCATTGAAGAGACCGCCGAATTCATCGATTGTGCCGAAGAAACGCGGTGTGCCTTCGCCGCGGCGCCAGACATCCCATGGGACGAGAGTGGCGGAGCCGCATGCATAGCTCATTGCGATGAGTTTGCGGGTAATCGAGACATACGCTTCGCGCGTTGGGATGATATCGGGTCCGTCGTTTGGGGGGCTGAATACCTGCACTTTGCCGAGCTTCTCGGCGTTGCGGACCTTTTCATAGATTCGTTTGGCGGTTGGCGGGCCGAATTTCAAGCTGGTCTCGCCAACCCAGAAGTCGAAGTGTTCGCGGAAGGGAAAGGCATCCTGCTCGTTTGTCGACCAGTTGTTGCATGAGAAGGGAACATGGCGTCCCGCGTACGCGTCGATTTCGGAACGAATGCGATCGTAGAAGTTCGTCAACGATTCGCGATGAAATGCGACGAACAGTTCGCGCACCGCAGCAGGCGCCGTGTCGCTACGTTCGCGCACGTAGTTGGCGTAATTGAAATCGGAGATGTCCTCGGGAATGCCCCATTCGACGCGCTGGTGTGGCATTGAATGCAATGCGAGGTATTCCCGGAATCGTTTCATGCTTTCGTCGCCGTAGCCCCCACCAAGATGGAGCGTGTTGTGGTAGGTCATGCCGGGGTCGTCAACCTGGACGCCATCGGCGCCCCCGTCGATAAGGCGTTTGAGATGGCGCATGACGATTTGCGCGTATGCGTCGCTGTTCACGTCGCCGCGCGCGACCATATGAGACAGTTCCGGGTTTCCAATGATTTCGCCCGCCGCGTTCTTCTCGCGGCCCCTGCCGTCCGCGCCTCCCTCCAATTCCGAGGATATCGCGCCGAAAAACGTATAGCCTGCCGCCTTCACGTTCCTGATGTATTCAGTGTCTGGCGCGTAACACCAGTCGAACCGTGTAGCACGAAATGCCTTCGCGGCGGCGAACGTATCGTGCGGGTCCCTTGGAGATTCCGGCCGTGGCCACCGGCTGGAGAAGCAGATGTCGCCCTGCTGCGGTGCGCCTGGGGGGCGGTTAAATGGCACCGCCACGCGGGCGAGGGGTGGAACGTCCTCGTTTGCGGTGGCAACGCATGCCGACCCTGCGGCATACGTCACCGCCAGGGCGAACACGATACAGGCGGAACGCCGCATGCCGGACGGAAACTTCAGTTCAAGACCTTCCAACTTCGTTTGCTCTCTCCTTATCGCTGGTTAGGCGATGCCCTCACGTGCTTGATCCAATGAGCCGCACACCCAGAACGTGCGAGAGCATGATAGCTTGGCACCAGTGCGCGGCACATACCCCGGTCAGCGCGTACGTAATGCTCGATATCGTCACCCCGTCTTGGATGTTGGGGTTTTTCAGTACGTAAAACCTGTCGTCATACGTGTCGATGAAGCCGTTGGAGAGCGATCCGGCAAAGGTGGCGAAGGTAATTATTGCCAAGCCGGCGGAAACCGCAATGGCACGCCGCCGTTCCGCCGCGGGTCCGCCAAGGTCAGACTTTGTTCGGGATCGCTTCGCATTCGGATGCCGCTTGTCCCCATGCATTGATTCTCGACTCCTGCCGTCCGCAACGCAGGCGTCGGCACAACGTCCTGCGTCCGCGCCATCGTAAAGTCCGGACCGCCGCCGCCGCAATGGAACGAGGCGAATTGGGTTGCGCTGCTGCCGACTGCGCTGGCGCCACGGTACTGGAGCGGGGCAAGCATTTTCAGCATTTTGCCCTGGACGCCTAAGCCTTGGAAGTGTCCAGTGATACTGACGGGACGACGGGTTAATCATTGACACTTGTTGGCCGCGTCGTTAGAATTGCGGTATAATGAGTAGGCAACGCGCCGAGTTGCGGTGGCCCAAGGCAGTTGGACTGGATGGGCGATGGACAAGACCATCTATCTTGCTGTGATGCTGGGCGTTATCGCAGTGATGTGCGCGGTGACAATACCGTCTTTGTTTCGCAAGAAGTGTTCTGAGTGCGGGGCCAGAAACTCGCTTGATGCAAAGGAGTGCGCTCGTTGCAGAGCGCCTTTCCGGGATGACGACTAGCGGAAAGCGTAGGCCGGGTCGAGACATCGCGTATCTTACCGCACTCATAACCCTTCGCAGTAATCCGGTCATGCATTGTGACATGCGGCCGGCGCATACGTCGTGAATTGGCGGGCCGTGTGCCCGGCAACCGAATGAGGTGCTTAGCGTGCCAACCATGATCAATTGCCCGTATTGCGGCAAGCTTACCGACCCGCAACTCGATAGTTGTGTGCACTGCGGTGGGTTTCTGAAGAAGCAAACGGGCCCGAGGCCTGCGCGCCGCTCGTCGGCGTCCAGCCAGACCTGCACCAACTGTGGCGCGCTCATTCAGGAAGGCGACATTATTTGTGTCGCGTGCGGGACGAACCTGCTCACGGGGCAGAAGATAGCGGACGAACGGAAGCAGCAGGCGGCGAAGGCGCCGGTCGTGCAGAGCAATACGCGATACTACGTAATCGGCGGCGTGCTTGCCGCGTTAATCATTCTGGTCGCGATCATCGTGGCCATGTCGATGATGGGCGATCCAGTCGCACGCGCGAAACGGCTCGCGAACAGCGGCAGGACGCTCGATGCGATCCGCTTGTTGGAGACGCACACCGCGAAGAACACAGGGGATGCGGCGGCCTTCTTCGAGATGGGCAAGCTGTTCTGGTTGTCGAACGACATGGCAGCGGCGGCGCAGAATTTCGAGAAGGCGGCGCGGCTCGATTCGTCGGACGGTGAAGCGACGCGGCTTGCGGTTGTGAGTTACGCGCAATCGAAAACGCCGGGAAGCGCAAGTTCGCAGATCGATTTGCTCGAGCGGGCGGTGCAGGCAAACCCGGGCGACGGAGACCTGCAGTACCTGTTGGGGCTCGCGCGCGGCGTGAATAAGGACGTCGCCGGGCAGGCGCAGGCGCTCGAGGCCGCGCAGGGTCTGGCGGCGGGCAATCCGGACGTGCAGCGTGCATCCGCCATTGCGAAGGCCCTCCAAAACGATTTGCCCGGCGCCGAAGCCCAATTGCTCAGCGCGGACCCATCGTCGCCCGACAGCCTGGCGGCGGCGGGTATTGTCGCCTCGTTGAAAGGGGACAAGGCGTCCGCAAGCAGGAATCTTCAGGACGCAGTCGCAAAAGGTACGGTAATCGAAAACGAATCCCTTACGCGGCTTGGCCTGCTGCTTATTGAAGAGGGTAATTACGGAGAAGCGCTCAACAAGCTGAACGATGCGGCGACCAAGAATCCAGCGAACGATACGGCGAAGTATTTTCGCGCGATCTGCCTGGATCGTCAGCGGTTGACGGCGCAGGCGCTCGCCGACTACGAGTCGCTCGCGGAGCAGGCGGGTCCGTACCAATCCAAAGCGGCGGTACAAGCTGCGCGCCTGTACCTTACGCAGCAAAATCCCGATCGCGCGCTGCAAATCCTGGGTCGAGTGACTGCGCCGACCATTCCGAGCGACGTTGCGGAGTTGGAGACGGTGCGTGGCCGCGCCACCATGCTGTTGAACGATCCGGACGGCGCGCAGGCGTCGTTCCGCAAGGCCACGCAGGCGGACCCGAATTACGCGCCGGCGCATTTGGAGACGGGGCTGCTGCTGATTCAACGGCAGGACCTCTCGGAGGGCATCCGAGAATTGGATCGGTATTTGAAACTTGTCGACCAAAACGACCCTGATGCCGGCGCATCGCAAGTGAAGGCGCTTATCGAGCAGTTGCAGCGGTCGGTCGATTCGGGACGAACGGCGGGCGGGCCCGGCGTCGCCATTGAACCCGCTGCCAGCGCGAACGAAAGGGGCGTCTCATGAAGAGGGCTGTAGTCGTCGCAGTAACCGCTGCGCTGTTTGCGGGCGGAGTGGTGCCGGCGTGGGCGTGGGGGCCGCGCACGCGCGTTGCGATCGTGTCGATGGCGTCGCGCATTATCGCCAGGGAATCCGGGGCGAATCTGACCAAGCTCGACAAGGACATCCGGGCGGGGGCCTCGATTTCGCCCAGCGATCTGACTACGCTCGTTCCGGTTGCGATTACCGACCCCGTCGGGGCAGTCGAAACGGAAATGTATCTGTTGCAGGCGGTGGGCGGCGGACGCGTTGACCCGTATTTCGCGTACCGGCTTGGCGTCTTGGGCATGCTCGTGGCCGAAGTTTCCTCGCCGCTTGCCGACGCCGATCCGTCGGTCCGCGATGTCTATTACGCGGACGTGGAAGGCATAATCGAGAAGGTGCAGATGAAGCCGGCCCCGAGAACGAAAGTCGATCCGGTGACGTACTTTGCCGAAGTGCGATCGGACGCGGCGGACCGCCGCGACTTGATCATTACCGATTACCGGTCGGGCATCGGGTTCGACGGTACGGCGCGTTCGGCGATTTCCGACGACGCGAGCCGTTCGGTAAATTCCGTCGCGGACGTGTACCAGAGCGTGCTCACCGGCCGGGTCACATCCGCGAACATCTCCCCGTCGCAAATTCGCGATTACATCCTTCGCGCGATCCAATTCTACATCAAGCGCGGGAACGACGCGGAGACCGAGTCCGCGTATAAGCGGTTAACCGATTTGAACGTGTCGACGGTCGATTTGCAGAAACAAATCGGGGACATGTTCTACGACGCAGAAAAATACGAACGCGCGATGCAGGAGTATCAGGCGGTACTTGCGCTCGATCCCGCGAGGCGCGACGTGACGGAGCGCATCGCCGCCTATTACGTCAAGCTGGGTGACGACGCGCTGGCCGAGCAGAAGCTCGAGGACGCGCGTGAGGCGTATCAGAAGGCCTTGGACGCCGACAAACTGCAACCCAACGCGCAACGAAAACTGCTCGATGCGGAGAAACTGATCACAGAGCGCGACGCGCGCCTCGAGGATACGCGCGAGACCTTGACAGCCGCCGACGAGAAGTTGAACCAGGCGGACCAACTTGCGTTTCGTAAGGACTACGGCGGCGCGATCGCGCTGCTGTACGAGGCGCAGAGCGGCTACGGCAAGGTCACTGATGAGTTCGCGAGCGAATACAGGATCGCGCAGAATGGCATGCTGATGGCGGAGTCGAAGTTGACCCAACTGCGCCGAGACCTCGTCAGCAATGCTCCGTCGCTTAGTGGACTTGGCGCGGGGTATTCCACTCGCGAGCAGGCCGAGAGCGCCGCGAAATCGCTGGATGAACAAGCCCTCCGCGCGTTGCTGGACCGTCAGTACGAGAAAGAAATCGAGAAGATCAAGAGCGAAAAAGCGGGGTCGATCATTCCGTAGTTCCTGTCAGGGATCGACACCCTCCTGGCGCTTGAGCCAGGTAACGGCTTCGACCGCGTATGCCGCAAGGTCTTCGTCGCGGTCATACGCGACCGTAAGATACCCGTCGTACTCCGCCTCGCGCAGGCGAAGGAGGGCTTCCTCGATTTGTGCGTCGCCCTTCGTCAAGCCGCATTCGGCGCCGGGCTCCGCCGTGGCGCCGCGTTGCGCGTCCCTCGCGTAAACATGCGCGATGAGCCTGCCGATGGTGTCTACCTGTGAAACCGGATCGTTGCCGACCCTGCGCAATCCCGCGGGATCATATGTGATACGCAGTCCTTCGCTTTTGACATGGGCGACAAATGCTGCCAATCGCGACACATCCTCCGTACCGGTCGTCAACGCCAGGCGCACATCGCGCTCGATTGCGTGCTGGGCCAGTGCGCGCACGGTGTCTGTCAGTACGTCATATGGACGCGAGCCCGCATCCGGAATCGCACCGGCGTCCGCGGTCAGCAGTGGAGCGCGAAGTTCGACGCACATATCCAACATGTCTCGCGTCCGGCTGACCCGCTCGTCGACGGCCGAGGAGTCGCCAAAGCCGCCGAGTTCTCCTGACAACGCAGCAACGTCAAATTCGAACGAATCGATGTAGTCCGCCAACTCTTCGCGGCCACTGCGCGACAACGTACGTGGATCGATCTCGGTGTCGACCACGCGCAATTGGACGCCGTGCACGCCGATCGCCAATGCACGTTGCAGGTCTTTCTTGAGACTGCCCGTTCCCAACGATCCCAGGCGTATACCGACTTTCATGGTTCCCCTTCGGTGTGGTGTGGCGCGCGATCGCCCGTGCCGATACGCGCATGAGAATAATACGGCCTAACCGGACGACGCACTTCGCATTTGCACGATCAACTCCGCGATTCGCTCACGGTAGTCCAGGAGCAATCCATAGTCGAGTTCGTAGTCGCGGGTGAAGCGTGTGATCTCGTCGATAGCGCCGATTTGCCAACCGACTACTTTCGATACCGCTTCGTCAATGAGTGTTTCCGCCTTGATTGCTTCCGCGTTCCGCCCAGCCGCGCGTGCTTTCTTGGCTTCTTCGCGCAAGAGGTACAGCGCGCGGTAATCTTCGACGCCGTCGCGGTCCGCTTGGAAGCGCCGCGAAGGGACGACGAATTCGTTCGACTGGTAGACCGCGGACCAGTCGCCGCCGCCCACCGGCCACCATGTGTCTTCTCCGCGGTACACCCAATACCCCGCGCCCTCGGTGCCCAACGACCATGCCAACCACGCGTACGCCCGGTAGTAGCCGAGCGGTAACATTTCTTTGCCTGGCCCGGTGGCCTCGTAAGCCCAGAAGTGTTTCGAGTTTTCCTGGAACCACTTCACGAGCGCCGGGTCGCGTTTGAGGATATTCATCTCCGGCTGCCAGACGTCAATTAGCCCTTTGAACTCGGACACATACTCGATGCGCGTGCTGCCCGCCGGATCGGCGTAAATCTGCGCCGATGGCTCGGCCTTTTTCACGCGACTGCAAAAGGCCTTGAGTTCGGGGATGCCGGTGAAGCCTGTGTTCCACGGCTCGTCCATCGGGTAGAAGGCCCACTGGTCATACCCAAAGCCCAACGGATCGAGATGCCTGTTCATTTCGTGGATTGCAGTTCGTATGCCGGCGATGTGTGTTTCGCTGTCCACAGCCGGTACATCGCCCGGCCACTTCAACGGGGCCGGACTTCCCCACATGAGAAAGAAATGCTTCGGAATGCGCGACATGACCGCATCGAATGCACTCCAATCAATTTCCCCTGCGAGTTCGCCGGCCGCGTTGACGGGAATGGTGGGGAGTCCGGGGCCATAGATTGTGTTGATGCCATGATCGATCATGTCGCGTATGGCTTGATCGGAGGCGTCCGAGAAATTGAAGTTGCTCCAATTCATCTTTCGATACACCGTGCCGGGCAACGCGACGGGCCAAACCGTGAATTCGATGGGCACCTGCCGCGTGAACGGTTCTGTGCCCAGGGTCGAGAGATATAGCGTGAAGGTCTGCGTGCCCGGCTGCATGCCGTGCGTGTTGAGCGTCAGCCAAAGTTGGCGGCCTTCGCCACCGGGAATGGTCAAGGAGCGCGAATGGTCCAGTTCCGGCAAGGCATCCCATACGCGATCGCCGGAGGCCGTTCGGATAGGCAACGCGCGCCGCAACGTAACGGCGCGGGTCTCCTTCGGGTCCCCGGGCGGACGGCCCTGCGATGTTGCGGGTTCAAAGAATTGGCAGCGCACATCCAACGATTCTGATGTCAGGTTGAACAGGGACAAGGCGGCGTCCTCGAACTCGTCCTGATACGCTGTAATGCGAAGGACCTCGGATTCGGCGTGTGGCGGCGTGGGCGTTGTATGGTCAAACGTGTCCCACGGGTTCTCGTCTATCGAGCAAGTGAACGTGGCGGGATTGTCCGGACCGAGTGCGTCAAATGCCGCGATGGTTGAGCGCAACGCTTCGGCGCTGCGGCGGAGCGCCGTCGCGGCGTCAGCAAGTTCGTCGTATGGCGCGCGCGCACCGGCACGTTGCCGTACCGCATCGGCTTCCGTCCGAAGGCTTGCCAGCTTGGCCGACACGAGGAGTGCGTCCAGTCTCGCGCCTATGCGCGCCTGCGAAACACGGTCGGCTTCCTTAGCGAGTTCCTGCAAACCACACGCATCAACGGGTCCGGGTATTACGTTCGCCGTGATGATGAACCGCGACTGGTCCCTGTCGAAGTGGCGTACATCGACGAGCGCCCGCTCACCGTGTGCGTACGACCAGCGTAAATCCACCGCGGTTTGTCCGGGCTTGATGTCGTAGACGCGCGTAGTGTGTGGCTGGCCTTCCGCCTGAACGGCAATTTCAATAAAGGTCGACGATGACGCGGGGAACGGCAGATCGACGTGCCACGTATTGTCTCCCCACACGACGCTGCGCTCTTCGCGGGCCCGGCGGTCTTGCGGAGTTCGCAAAGGCACGTCCGACGGCGCGCCCAGCGGAACGCTCGAATTCGCGGTCATCGCGGACTTCCCGCGGATCGATGGCCATCCGATCGCACCGGACTTTCCCCAACTGTAGCATTGGACTTCGTTCTTCGGGCCTTCGGCTACGACGATGAGCTCGATAGCGCCATCACTGTCGATGTCGGCGAGCGCGGGCGAGGCGTTCGTCGAGCTGCCGGCTTTGATGGTCGATTCAATTGCGCCGTCCGCGCCAATAACGAAAACGGTTGCCCCGGTCTTCGCGTCGGTGCCGCGCATTCCCGCGACAATCTCCGGTGAGCCGTCGCCATCTACGTCGCCAACCGCCGGCGCCCAGAACAGCCCGCGCCCGCCCAACTCCACCTGCCAGCGGCGCGAGCCGTCTGCGTTCTCGCAATAAAGAAAGTTGCCTTTGTCTCCATGAAGTATCTCCGACTTGCCGTCGCCATCGAGATCGACGATGGCGTTTGAGACATAGCCCTGCTGAATATCCTTGGAGCGCCATAGGAATGCTCCGGTCGCCGCGTCAAGCGCCATAATGCAGGTCGCGTTCCCGACATTGCTGCGAGTGATGTAAACCTCCGGCTTTCCGTCGGCATTCGCGTCGGCAATGTTTGGTCCGGAACGTCCGTAGGGCGCGAGTTCGTCGTAACGCCACTCGACGCGCCCATCGCCGGTGAGACAATACACGTGTCCGTTGTCCGTCCCGTACACGATTTCGGGGGCGCCGTCTGCGTCCACGTCCGCTGCCGCGATTCCGCCGACGCGGCCTCTATCGCCGAAGAAGCGCCACAGCACGTCGCCTTTCGCGCCAACGCAATTGAGCCAGCCATCGTCAAACCCGATGACGAGTTCCATGCCCGGCGCGGCCACTAGGTCCGCCGCGACCACATTCTTGAAACCGCCGGTGGGCGTATTGAAGTCGCGCTCCCACAGTGGTTGTCCCGTAGCGGTTAGACAGATGAGCTTCCCATTGACAGACATGACGAGCAGTTCGGACTCCCCGTCGCGGTCGATATCCGCGACGGTCGCAGGCCCCGCGAGATCGTCCGCAAGGTCCGCCGTCCATTTTGGCGCGCCACGGCCGTCGAGCAGCGCAACGAGTCTGCCAGCGACCACGGCGATGCCGGTCGGCCCAGCTTCGTTTGGATACAGTGTCGGCGCGGAACCGGGCGCGTCAAGAGGAAACGTCCATTCGAGTTCTTGCGCTAAACCGCATAGGCACAGAAACGACGCGGCAAGTGTTGCAGCAATTCGCACGGAACAACTCCCAGTCGCACGGTTTGGAGGTATCGGTATCGATGATTGTGTCACCCTACCCGCCGGTGCGCGGCAAGATCAACGGTCGAGCCAGCCCAGCGAGAACCGAGCGAAGTAGACGCTTTCGTATGGGCCCTTCTTGCCGCGCTCGTACAGACATCCAATAGTGCCGTCGCTGAGTTCCGAGAGATCGGAATAGGCTGAAGGGCCTTCGTGCAGCACCCTCCCTTTTGACCATGTCTCGCACGCGTCCTGGCTCACGCGCACGGTCATGCGCTCGCGTTTCGTGCTGGCCGGGTTGCTGAACAGGAACCGCGGCTTTCCGCCTTCGAGGTCGAGACGAAGGCAACCCGCCTGACACACCGGCTCTACTAACGCGCTGTCCGGTTCGGGTTCGCTCCAGGTAACGCCACCGTCGGCGCTGCGCGAAATGTGCCTGCGGTTCTTTCCATGATAGCTCCTCATGTTGAGGTAGAGGCCGCCATCGGGAAGTTCGAGCAGTGTGGATTCGTTGCAGTGCGGTCCGGCTGCGCCAAGCAACGTCCACGTCTCGCCCATGTCGTCGCTCGCGATCGCGTGCGAATACCACGTTGAAGGGTTTGGCGCCAGCGAATGGTTGCAGGGCACGACGATGCGCCCATTGCGTTGCGTTCGAATCCCGTGACATGGGCCTGTCGCATACCACCGCCATTCGGGTTTGCTAACTTGTTGCGTGATCTCGCGCGGCGTTGTCCACGTGTTCCCGTCGTCTACGCTTTTCATTGTCCATACGGTGCATGGCGCCGCGCTGCCGTCGAGGATTTCGTCCTCCCGGTCGTCGCCCGGATGTTTCGTAAAGACCAAGATGACCGTGTTGCTCCTTAGATCGACAATTGGGGCCGGGTTGTTGCAGGACATTGTGCCGTCGTCAACGATGACCTGGTGTTGCGACCATGTCGCTCCTTTGTCATTGCTCCGTTTCAGTACAATGTCGATATCGCCGTAATCGCTCGCGCTGTTCCTACGCCCCTCGCAGAAGGCGAGCACCGTACCATTCGCAGTTGTGACTACGGCGGGAATGCGGTACGTGTCGTACCCTGCATCGCCTGCGACGAAAACGGTGACTTGGACAGGTTCGTGTTTGGGGCCGCCGGCATGTGCAGCGGGAAGAGTAATCACAGCCACTGCGAGCAGCAGGGTGAGGCAACGTTCGAAGCGGGAAAAGGCACGCGTACTCATGCGGCGAAGATTAGCATGATGACATTGCAGAACTCACTCCGATGACGCGCCCGGCGCGAGTGCCTTGCGGTGCGCGAACGATCCGGTCGCGACGCCAAGCGCGGCAAGAATCGTCATGATTGCCATGAGAACCAAGATGACTGGGCTTTTGCCAAACGCTGCGTCGCCCCTGCGAATGCCGTCGAGCGTCGCGAATAGCGCAATGTAGAACACTCCGAATGCGAATGCCCACGCCGTGGTTAGCGCGTGGGCCCGGCGCGGGTCACGCGATGCCACGAATCCGTAGAGCAGCCAGACCACGATTCCGTAATCCACGACCCAGAGGGGCCACCATTGCCAATGGCCCCAGTTGATTACGGCCTCGCCGATCGCGAGACCTATCGCGAATACCAGTGCTGTGTAGCGGCTCCATGCAAGCGCCATATCGAAAACTCCTTGGTCAAGCCGGGACCATGCATACTTCGTTTATCTCGCTCCCCGGATTAGGGTACAGTGTGGCATCTGAGGGGTTCACACGGAATTGTCATGACGAAACGCCGTTCGCTTCCGCCGATTGATCAACACAGCCCGATACCGATATTGCGCGTCGACGAGAGCGGCATTATCTGCGACCACAATGCCGCCGCCGCGGCACGGTTTGGCCTCAGCGGACATCGCCGCCGCCGCGCCGTCTCGCTTATACCCGAGCTGAAAACGATTTCGCTTGCCGAGATTATCGAGAACGGCGTGGAAACCGAGTTGACGGCGACCGCGGGTCCAGGCGCGGCGCATCTAACGATTGTTGGATATCCCGCGGATCGCGTGCTACAGGTGTATTGCGTTTCAAGCGGAACTTCGCGCGCTCTCGACGAGGCATCAGGTGAGTCCGGAGGCCAAGCCCAACAACTGCTCCTGTCATACCAGCAGCAACTGAAGGAGTTGTCCTGTATCTACGGGCTGGCCGAACTGCTTCGCACGCGGGACACCATCGAGGAAATATGCGAAGAGCTTGTGCGCCTGATTCCGCCGGCGTGGCGGCACCCGGATTGGGCGCGCGCACGAATCTTGTTGGATGGCCGCGAATACGTGAGCCAGCAGTTCGAGGAGACGCGGTGGGGACAGTCCGCCGCGGTGGTCGTCAACAATCGCGCGCGCGGCATGGTGCAGGTGTTCTACGTGCGCGAAGTGCCGGGCTCGCGCGAACACGGCCCGTTCCTCGCCGCGGAGCGCAAACTGCTCGACGCCGTGGCGCGGACGTTGGGGGAGAGCATCGAGCGGCGCGAGTTCGAGGCCGATAACCGCCGCAAGGCTATCATTCTGGCGCAGGAGCGTAACCGCCTCGAAACAATCCTGCGCGGCATGGGCGAGGGCGTTGTCGTTTCCGACACAAACGACATCGTTCTTATGATGAACGCCGCGGCCATCGACTTGCTCGGCCTTCCCAGGCGCGAACCAATTGCCAAGGACTTCCTGTCCTTGCTCACCGACCGTGATTTTTGCGCCGCGTGGCGCGAACGGGGAAGCGACGGGGAAGATTTTGCCAAGCTCGATTTGCGCGTGGGGGACCCGCCCGTCCGCACGCTGTCGGTCTCCCGTGCACGCATCCCCGAGTTGGTGCAGGGGGAAGACTGCTTCGTTACGATTCTCCACGACGTGACGAAGGAGCGCGAGATCGATCAGATGAAGACCGATTTCGTGTCTGCCGTCTCGCACGAACTGAGGACGCCGATGACGTCCATCAAGGGATTCGTGCGCACGATTCTGCGCGATCCCGACATGTCCCGGGACGTACACGAACATTTCCTCACCATCATCGACGAAGAAACCGATCGCCTGATGCAACTCATCGAGTCCCTGCTGGAAATGGGGAGCATCGAATCGGGGCGTGCCGTGCTCGACCTTGCGCCGCTCGATCTCGCGCGTCTGGTTGAAACCATCGTGTTATCGCTCAAGCCCGCGATGGTCGCGAAACGCATTTCGTATACTTCAAACTTCCCGGACGATCTCCCCGCGATCAGGGCGGACGCGAAACGGGTGTATACGATTGTCTGCAATTTGCTCGAAAACGCAACCAAGTTCACGCCGGAAAAGGGCAAGATTTCGTTGTCGGCTTCAAAAGAAGGGGACCATGTCGTGATTCGCGTCGCGGACACCGGGCCGGGCATCCCGGCCGAACACGCGGAGCGCATCTTCGAGCGGTTCTATCAGGTCCGCGGTGGCAGCGAAAAGGCCCCCGGCGCCGGCCTCGGATTGTTCCTCGTGCGCGAAATGGTTACACTGCATGGCGGCACGGTCAGCGTCGAAAGCAAACCGGGGAGCGGCGCGACGTTTACCGTCCGCTTGCCCATTGGCGGGCCCGACAGCGGCGGAACTGGGTCATAGGGGACGAGGATGAGCACCGACTTGCCGGACGAACCGCGGCACTATGCCGTGCTGGTGGTCGAAGATGATCCGCATACCGCAGAGCTGCTTTCGTACACCCTTTCGTCCGCCGGTTTCCAGGTGTTCACCGCCGCCAGCGGTCCCGAAGCCCTGAGGAAGCTTGAGATTGTCATGGTCGATCTCATTGTTTCCGACGTCATGATGCGCGATATGGATGGGTTCGTCATGCGCGAACGGATTCTTCAGGACGGCGTTTTGCGCGACATCCCGTTCGTATTCCTTACGGCAAAGGGAACGTCCGAGGATCAGATTCGCGGATTGTCCACCGGAGCGGACGAATACGTGACGAAACCGTTCGATCCGCAGGTGCTGGTTGCGCGCATCAACGCCATTATGCGCCGCCGCGAGAATTTCTCGCGCGTCGCGCGCCTGGACACGCTTACGGGACTGCTGAACCGTCAAACGTTGGAGCGCGATGTGCAGCGTGAACTCGCCCGCATCAAACGTTACCCCTCGCACGGCTCGCTGGTCTTCCTCGACATCGACGGGTTCAAACAGGTCAACGATCAGTTCGGGCATGCGGCGGGCGATCGCGCACTGTTGCACCTTGCGTCCGCGTTGACGAAAGACATCCGCAGCGTCGACATCGTCGGTCGATACGGCGGTGAAGAATTCGTGCTCTACTTTCCGGAAACGCCCGAGCCCGTGGGCGTTCGCATTGTCGAACGTATGATGGCCATGTTCCGCAATCTCTCGAAAAACGAACTCAACGGTCCGCTCACGTTCAGTGCGGGCGTGGCCGAGGCGCCGCGCGACGGCGCCGATTTCGCCACACTCGTCGAAAAAGCCGACCAGGCGATGTACACGGCGAAACGCCAGGGCAAAGCCCAGGTGATTGGCTGGCGGCCGGACATGGTGCCGCGCACCTAACCGGAGAGCGGTCAGTTCCCCCGGACAATCGACGTCCCGATTCTGTTACACTGCCGAGCCGGAGGGTATTTCATCACCATGCAAGCAAACATTCGTACAAATAAGGGCACTATTCGCCTGGACCTCTTCGCGGAGCAGGCGCCGATCACCGTTGCGAATTTCGTCAATCTCGCGCAGCGCGGATACTACGACGGGCTGACGTTTCACCGTGTCATCGCGAACTTCATGATCCAAGGCGGCTGCCCGCAGGGTACCGGCACCGGCGGGCCGGGATACAAGTTTCAGGACGAATGCACGCCCGCGTTGAAACACGATCGCCCGGGAATTCTTTCGATGGCGAACGCGGGGCCGCGCACGAACGGCAGCCAGTTCTTTATCACGCACGTGCCCACCGACTGGCTCGACGGCAAGCACACCGTGTTTGGCGCGGTGGTGGCGAAGGAAGACCAGGCGGTCGTGAACAGCATTGCGCAAAACGACCGAATCGAGTCCATCGAAATCTCGGGGGACACCACGTCGCTGTTTGCAAAGACACAGACCTATCTTGACGACTGGAACGCGGTCCTCGACAAGCGGTATCCCAAAAAGCGGTAGCGCATCCGCGCGCGGCGCGCCTAGCCAACGCCGTTGTCTACCGCTCGTTAGGTTGTTGTGACGCGCCATTTCTTGATACTTCCGCCGCCAATCGCATACAATTTTGCATGTATGTGCGGGTAACTCATTTGCCTGCAAATGTCTTGGTACAAATTGCCGCTCTCCGGGGGGACGCGCGGCGTTGTTTTGGCGCGGAAGCGCCGTGTTTGCGCGAACTTGCGCACGCCCGGCGCGCCGTGGCCGGCACGAAACAAGCCGCCCATCCTCGGCGTTATCTCACTGAAGAAAAGCGCCGACGACGGCGAGGAAAGGCCCATCAACCGTGAGCACCGAAGCACGCGTAATAGACGATCCCGATGGCGTACTCGAAGACGAGATTCGCGAGTGGATACAGTCGCTCAACTACATTCTCGAACATCAGGGCGAGGAACACGCCGTCGCGCTGATCGAACGGCTTCGCACACACGCAGAGGCGCGGGGCGTGCAACTTCCCTTCACGGGCAACACGCCTTACGTGAACACGATTCACGCGGACGATCAGCCGCCCTACCCGGGGAACCGGGACATCGAGCGCCGCATCAAGAGTTTTATCCGCTGGAACGCGATGGCAATGGTCGTGCGCGCGAACCGCGAAGAGAGCGGGATTGGCGGCCATATCTCGACCTTTGCGTCGGCCGCGACGCTATACGAGGTGGGATTCAACCATTTCTTCCGCGGCACGGGAAAGGACCATTCCGGGGACCAAATATACTTCCAGGGTCACGCCGCCCCGGGTATCTATGCGCGCGCGTTCCTTGAGGGACGCTTGACGCAGGAACAACTCGAAAACTTCCGCGCGGAACTCCAGCCGGGCGGTGGACTGTCTTCGTATCCGCACCCGTGGCTCATGCCGGAGTTCTGGCAGTTCCCAACGGTCTCGATGGGCCTCGGCCCGATCATGGCGATTTACCAGGCCCGGTTTAACCGGTACCTCGAAGACCGCGGATTGAAACTGGACGCCGGAAACAAGGTGTGGGCATTTCTTGGCGACGGTGAAACAGACGAACCGGAATCGCTCGGCGCGATTACCCTCGCCGCCCGCGAGAAACTGGACAACCTCATCTTCGTTATCAACTGCAATTTGCAGCGTCTCGACGGTCCCGTGCGCGGCAACGGAAAGATTATCCAGGAACTTGAAACCCTGTTCCGCGGCGCGGGATGGAACGTTATCAAGGTTATTTGGGGCGGCGACTGGGACCCCCTGCTGGAGAAGGACAAGGACGGCTGGCTGGCGACGCGCATGGGCGAAATTGTCGACGGCCAGTACCAGAAGTACACGGTCGAGAGCGGCAAGTACATTCGTGAGCACTTCTTCAAGGGCGATCCCAAGCTCATGGCGCTCGCGCGTTCGATGTCTGACGAACAACTCCGCAAACTGAAGCGCGGCGGGCACGATCCCGAGAAGGTTTTCGCGGCATTTCGAGCGGCGGTGAATCATCAGGGCCAACCGACGGTGATCCTTGCGAAGACCATCAAGGGGTACGGGCTTGGCGAGAGCGGCGAGGGCAAGAACATCACCCACCAGCAGAAAAAGCTGAACGAAGACGAGCTGCGGGAGTTCCGGACGCGGTTCGCCATTCCGATTTCGGACGAAGACGTCGCGCTCGCGCCGTTCTACAGGCCGGCGGAGGACAGCCCGGAAATCGCGTATCTCCGCGAGCGCCGCGAAGCGCTTGGCGGATGCGTGCCCACGCGCGCGACGCAGTGCGCGCCGCTCAAGACGCCGGACGTATCAGTGTTCGAGGAATTTCACAAAGGCAGCGAAGACCGCGCTATCTCGACGACCATGGCGTTTGTGCGCATCCTGTCGAAGCTGCTACGGGACAAGGAAATCGGCAAGTACGTCGTCCCGATCGTTCCGGACGAAGCGCGCACATTCGGTATGGAAGCGCTGTTCCGCCAGATCGGCATCTATTCGCACGTGGGCCAGCTTTACGAGCCGGTCGATTCGGATACCCTTATTTACTACAAGGAAGCCAAGGACGGCCAAATTCTCGAAGAGGGAATTACCGAAGCGGGATCGATGTCGTCCTTTATTGCCGCGGGCACCGCGTATTCGACGCACGGCATACCGACGATTCCGTTCTTCATTTACTACTCGATGTTCGGTCTTCAGCGTATTGGCGACCTCATTTGGGCGGCAGGCGACATGCGCTGCCGCGGCTTCCTGCTCGGCGCGACCGCCGGCCGCACGACGCTTGCCGGCGAGGGCCTTCAACATCAGGATGGACACAGCCACGTATTGGCGTTGCCGGTCCCCAATCTGATCGCGTACGACCCGGCCTTTGCCTACGAACTCGCCGTCATTATCCGCGACGGCATCCGGCGCATGTACGAAGAGCAGGAAAGCGTCTTCTACTACATCACAGTCGGCAATGAAAACTACCCGATGCTTGCGATGCCGGAGGGATGCGAACAAGGCATTCTTCGCGGCATGTACAAACTGCGCGCGTCGTCCCACAAGAAACTTAAGCTTAAAGCGACACTTCTCGGCAGCGGCGCGATTTTGAACGAAGCGCTCAAGGCGCAGGACCTGCTCGCGGAGAAGTTTGGCGTAAGCGCGGATGTCTGGAGCGTGACGAGCTATAAGGAACTGCGCAAAGACATCGTCGACGTGGCGCGTTGGAACATGCTTCACCCGGGCGATGCGCCGCGCGAGTCGTACGTGACGCAGTGTCTAAAGAACGAGCCGGGCCCGATCGTGGCCGCGTCCGATTATTTGAAAGTGCTGCCGGACGCGCTCGGCCAGGCGATGTCGCAACGCCTCGTCGTGTTGGGCACGAACGGCTACGGACGCAGCGAGTCCAGGAAGATGCTGCGCGATTTCTTCGAGGTCGATGCGCGCTGGATCGCATTTGCGACGCTGCACGGGCTGTTCCTCGATGGTAAAATCAAAGAGGACATTGTAAAGCAGGCGATGAAGACGCTCGAAATCGATCCGAACAAACCGAATCCCATGTACAGCTAAAAGGGGCCACAACGCAGAACATGTCAGTCGAATTCAAACTGCCCGCGCTCGCGGAGAACGTAGACAAGGTAACGGTCACGAAGTTGTTGGTTGCCGTCGGCGACGATGTCCGAAAGGACCAGCCGGTGATGGAAATCGAAACCGACAAGGCGTCTACGGAAGTTCCGTCGTCGGTTTCTGGTAAGGTGACGGAAATCCGCGCGCGGGAGGGTCAACCGCTTCGCGTAGGCGACGTTGTGATGGTTGTTTCCGGTAACGGCGCTCCCGCAGAAGCCGCCAAACCGGCGCCGCAGCCGCAGCGTCAGGACGCGCCGGTGAAACTCGAGGCGGTTCCCGCGCCGCGTGTAACGGCCCCCGCGCCTGTGGCCGCACCAGCGGCGCGTGTGTCCAACACGCCCGTGCCTGCATCGCCGTCCGTTCGCCGCCTGGCGCGCGAAATCGGTATTGACGTCAGCGACGTTCCAGGTACCGGTCCTGGGGGACGTGTGACCATCGAAGACGTCAAGTCGTTCTCGCGGCAAGCGCGGAATGATGTGCGTCCGGCGCGCGCTCCGGCGCCGGTCGCGGCGAGTCTGGCTTCGTCGTCGGAGGCGACTGCGTTCGGGGAAGTCGAACGGATTCCGATGAACAGCGTCCGGCGGCGCACATCCGAAAACATGACGCACGCATGGACCACAATTCCACACGTGACCCAGTTTGACAAGGCGGACATCACCGGCGTCGAGCGCTTCCGCCAGCAGTATGGAAAACGCGTCGAGGCCGCCGGTGGAAAGTTGACGGTTACGGCGATTCTCGTCAAGCTTCTTGCCACGGCGCTGAAAAAGTTCCCACAATTCAATGCGAGTATCGACGTACTGGCGCAGGAAATCACTTACAAAAAGTACTATAACATCGGCGTGGCGGTGGATACCGACCGCGGACTGCTGGTGCCGGTCGTGCGCAACGTGGATACGAAGAGCGTAATCGAGATCGCCGTCGAGCTTCAGGAAATGGCGGCCCGTGCGCGAGAGAAGAAGAACCGCCTCGAGGAAATGCAGGGCGCGACCTTCACCATCAGCAACCTTGGCGGTATCGGCGGCACGTCCTTCACGCCAATCATCAATCCTCCGGAAGCCGCGATTCTCGGCGTGTCTCGTGGACGGATCGAGCCGGTCTACATCGACGGAGCATTTCAGCCCCGCACGATGTTGCCGCTTTCCCTATCCTACGATCACCGCGTGATCGATGGCGCGGATGCGGCCCGGTTCGTTCGGTGGATCGTGGACGCGCTCGAACAGCCGCTGTCGCTACTTCTCGATAACTAATCGCCCCGGGGCCACATCGGGCAATCTTCTTCAAGGAACCAGAATGAGCACGAATAACGGCAAACGGACCGCCATCATCGGTGGCGGGCCCGGCGGATATGCGGCAGCGTTTGCAGCCTCCGACCTTGGACTTGACGTCACGCTTGTCGACGTCGAGCAGAACCCGGGCGGGGTCTGCCTCTACCGCGGTTGTATTCCCTCGAAGGCGCTGCTCCACGTCGCCAAGGTGTTGAACGAGGCGAAAGAGGCCGAACACTGGGGCATCCATTTCGAGCAACCTTCGATCGAACTCGCCAAACTGCGCGCAAGCAAGGATGCCGTCGTCGCGAAGATGACCGGCGGACTTGGGCAGTTGTGTAAGGCCCGCAAAATAAAGTTCATACAGGGCCGCGCAAGCTTCGACGATTCGACGACGATTAAGGTTGCGAGCGACGACGGAAAAGAGCAGACGATCCAGACCGACTTCACGATTCTCGCCGCCGGGTCGCGGCCTGCGACATTACCGGACCTGTTCATCGAGTCGGATCGAATCCTGAACTCGACGACCGCGCTCCAACTTCCCGACATACCCAAGACGCTGCTTGTAGTCGGCGGCGGGTACATTGGCCTGGAATTGGGATCGGTGTACGCCGCGCTCCGGTCCACTGTGACCGTCGTGGAGATGACCGACGCACTGCTTCCCGGAGCGGACGACGATCTAGTGACGGTCCTGTCGCAACGCATGGAGAAGGTGTTCCACAAAATTCATCTGGGTACCAAAGTCTCCGGCGTCGCTGAAAGCAAGGAAGGCATCACGGTCACGCTGCAATCCAAGGACGGCAAAGAGTTCAAGGAGACTTACGACAAGATTCTCGTGAGTGTCGGGCGCAAGCCGAATTCGAGCGGGTTGGGACTGAACAACACGAAGGTCCATGTGGACGCCCGTGGGTTTGTCGAAGTGGATGCGCAGCGCCGCACGACCGATCCCGCGATATTCGCGATTGGCGACGTCGCCGGCGAACCGATGCTGGCGCACAAGGCGTCGCACGAAGGGCGCGTTGCCGCGGAAGCGATCGCGGGCCATAACACCGCGTTCGAGCCGGCGGCGATTCCCGCGGTTGTATTTACGGACCCGGAAGTCGCTTGGGCGGGCCTCACCGAACGCCAGGCGCAGAAGGACGGGCGCAGCGTGAATGTGGCGCGGTTCCCGTGGGCCGCGTCCGGCCGCGCGACGACGCTGAACCGTCAGGATGGACTCACGAAGTTCATCACCGACCCGGAATCGGGCATGGTGCTCGGCGTCGGAATCGTTGGCCCCGGCGCGGGCGAACTAATCGCAGAAGGCGTGTTGGCCATTGAAATGGGCGCAACGGCAACGGACCTCGGCATGTCGATTCATCCGCACCCGACCCTCAGCGAAACGCTCATGGAGTCGGCCGAGTTGATCTTTGGAACCGGGACGCACGTCTACCGGCCACGCAAAGCAAACTAATAGCGTTACGACAGCATCCTTTTCAGGTGCTGCCCGGTGTAGGAGTTTTTCACCTTCGCGACCTGTTCAGGCGTCCCCGTCGCCACGACCTGACCGCCACGGTCACCGCCTTCCGGCCCGAGGTCAATAATCCAGTCCGCCGTTTTAATGACGTCGAGATTGTGTTCGATGACCAGCACCGTATTTCCGGATTCCACAAGGCGATGCAACACGTGGAGCAACTTGTCCACGTCAACGGCATGAAGCCCCGTCGTCGGCTCGTCGAGAATGTACAACGTGCGTCCAGTCTGGCGCTTCGACAACTCGGTCGCGAGCTTCACGCGTTGCGCTTCGCCGCCGGAGAGCGTTGTTGCCGCCTGGCCGAGCTTGATATACCCGAGCCCCACGTCGTTGAGCGTATCCAATTTGGCGTGCGCCGCGGGAATGTTTTTGAAAAACTCGCAGGCCTCCTCGACGGTCATGTCGAGCACTTCGAAGATATTCTTGCCCTTGTAGCGCACCTCGAGTGTGTCCCGGTTATAGCGCATACCCTTGCACTCCTCGCACGGCACGTACACGTCGGGCAGAAAGTGCATCTCGATACACAGCACGCCGTCCCCCTCGCACGTTTCGCAACGCCCGCCCTTCACATTGAAACTGAAGCGCCCGGGCTGATAGCCGCGTGCGCGCGCTTCCGGGACGCGGCTGAAGATATCACGGATGGGCCCGAACAGCCCGGTGTACGTCGCAGGGTTCGATCGCGGCGTGCGGCCGATGGGGGACTGATCGATGTCAATGACCTTGTCGATATGTTGAAGACCGTCTATCTTGGAATGCCTGCCCGGTTTCATCGGCGCCGTGTCGTACACAGCACGGTGCGCGGCGGGATATAGCGTCTCGTTGATGAGACTCGACTTGCCCGAACCGGACACCCCGGTGATGCAGGTGAAAAGCCCGAGTGGAAATTCGACATCGACGTTTTTCAGGTTGTTGTGCTGCGCGCCTCGGATGGCGAGTGACTTACCATTGGGCTTGCGCCGGGTCTTGGGCGCGCGAATCTGGAACGTGCCGGAAAGGAATTTGCCGGTCCAGGAGTCCTTCACCTTCATGACCTGCTGCGGCGTCCCTTGCGCGACGATGCGCCCGCCGTGCACGCCGGCGCCGGGGCCGAGGTCGATGACGTAATCCGCCGTACGGATCGTGTCCTCGTCATGCTCGACAACAATTACGGTATTGCCCAGGTCACGCAGGCGGGTGAGCGTGGCGATCAGTTTCTGATTGTCGCGTTGGTGCAGGCCGATGCTTGGCTCGTCGAGAATGTAGAGCACGCCCATGAGACCGGCCCCGATCTGCGTCGCGAGCCGAATGCGCTGCGATTCGCCGCCGGAAAGCGTACCGGCGTTTCGCTCCAACGACAGGTAGTCCAGTCCAACATTGACTAGGAAGCCAAGGCGCTCGCGAATCTCCTTGAGTACGCGCTCGGCGATCATTTTTTCGGTCTTGGACAGGTCAAGTCGCTTGAAGTAGTCCAATGCCTCGCCGATCGAAAGGCCCGTAACATCGAGTATCGATTTTCCGCCGATGGTCACCGCGATCGACTCTGGCCGCAGGCGCGCGCCCTTGCATGCAGGACAGGGCTTGCTGGACATGAACTCGCTAATGATCTCGCGGGCGCGCGCACTTTCCGTCTCCTTGAACCGGCGTTCCAAGTTGGGAATAACGCCCTCGAATGGCCGCTTGATCTCGACCGTCTTTCGGTCGTTCGAGTAGGAGAAATCTATCAATTCTTCGTCGGAACCGTAGAGAATCTTCTGTTGCACGCTCTCGGGCAGGCGCCTCCACGGCGTATGTGCGTCCTGCCTGTAATGCTTGAGCACGCATTTCAACGCGCGCAGATACCACGCGTCGACCATTCGCCTGGGGCTCCACGCCGCGACCGCGCCGTCTTCAACCGACAACGAGGGGTCCGGTATAACGAGTTCAGGATCGACTTCAATTGTCGTCCCTATCCCGGTGCACTCCGGGCACGCGCCGTGAGGGTTGTTGAACGAAAACATGCGCGGCGCGAGTTCCTCAAAGCTAATCCCGCAGTCCACGCACGCAAAATGCTCGCTCTGAAGCGTCTCAGAGACCTTCTTGTCCGGAGACTCCTGCCATATCCGAATGATGCCTTCCGCCAACCGGAGGCACGTTTCAACGCTGTCGGAAAGGCGCCGCGCAATTCCCGGTTTGACGACCAGCCGGTCGACGACCACGTCGATATCATGTTTCACGTAACGTTCGAGATCGATCTTCTCGTCAACCGTTCGAAACTCGCCATTCACGCGGACGCGGGTGAATCCTTGGCGCTTAATGTCATCGAATACTTTTTGGTACGTGCCCTTGCGCTGCCGAATCAGCGGAGCGAGCAATTGAATCTTCGTCCCGTCGGGCAGCGTCTGAATGTGGTCCACGATCTGCTGCGCGGACTGCGCTTGAATCGGTTTGCCGCAGTTATAACAATGCGGCCTGCCGATGCGCGCGAACAAGAGGCGCAGATAGTCGTAGACCTCGGTGACGGTCCCGACCGTCGAGCGCGGGTTTCGGTGTGTCGTCTTTTGTTCGATCGAGATTGCCGGGCTCAACCCCTCGATGTAATCGACGTCCGGCTTTTCCATCTGTTCCAGGAACTGGCGCGCATACGCGGAGAGGCTTTCGACGTACCGCCGCTGCCCTTCCGCGTATATCGTGTCGAACGCGAGGCTCGACTTTCCCGATCCGCTGAGGCCCGTGATGACCACCAGTTTGTCCCGCGGGATGCTGATATTGATGTTCTGAAGGTTGTGCTCGCGCGCACCGCGAATAACGATATTGTCGCGAAGCGAATTCTTCTTTGAGGGCATGGGTCTAAAGGAACTCCGGAATGTGTCCGAGCCGACCGCAGGCTTTTGAATTTGCAGCAAAGGAAGTTAATCAGCAGGGACGTTCCAAGAACTTATCATACACAATCGTCACGGAACGGATCGAGCGTCTGTCGGCCGAGGACAAGTACCGCCTATCTACTTTGCGATCCGATATACGCAAAGCATTGACGGGTCCGGCCACGGCGGATCGCGCGGACGATCTCGGTTATGCCCCAAGGTCTCCCATCGAATAATGTAATAGTGATTTGTCGAGTCCGATTGGCCGGAATCCCGCTTGATACGTACGCCAACGCCGGGAAATGAAGACACCACGTTACGCAACGTCCCGGGCAGTGGCGATGGTTCATCGGGCACGCGTTCCTCCGGCGTGAGCGTGGCCGGATTCAGCCGCCACCGCTGCGAGCCGTGCTTCACGTGTGACCACGCCTGGGTCAATGAACCGTCGCTTTCCACTTGCACCGGGCGCACGTGAATCTCACTCGTGATACTGCCGGGCCCGCGAAACTCCCAGCGGTACTCCCACGTTGTGAGTTGGCGAACCTGCCATTTCCCATTCTCGACCCGCGCATTGTAGATTTGCGTGTTCCCATTCGCGTCGAACTTGTGGTACGCGACAACCGCGCTCCGCGCGGCATCAAACCCGATTTGTGTGCATCCGTTTATCACGCCACCATTTACCGGTATTGGGTCGACAATTTCGGACGTCGCCAGCGTGATAGGGAGTTGGTAGGGTGTCCCGTCGCTTCGTTCCCAATGCACAAGGTCTTTGCTGCGCGCATACGATAGATCGTGGTTTGTGGTGCAGTCCGGTGTGTCGCGCCACACCCAGCAGACGTGGTAGTAGCCGTCCGGCCCCGTAACCGGTCCGACAAAATACGCATTGCGTTGTCGCTCGCCGTCAGTCAACGGCGTATCCATGAGCCGATTCCAACGCTGCGATACCGCGTCAAACGCGTTGTAGATTTGATTGCCGCCACCGCTGCTGCCGTCGCGATATGTGAAAACCAACTTTTCGCCCGGGCCGCGAAGGAACTCCGGATAGGTTACCCGATCTTCGTTTGCTCCGATCATGGATGGGACGCGAGTCAGAGTAGTAGCGTCGCCCGGCTGCTCGGAGCGAAAGTATTTCAGCGGAGCAACATGCATGTTTCCGGCCAAGTGCAGATTCCCCGCCGAATCAATGGCCATTACAATGCCGTTGTGGCTATCCCATTGAACGTGCTCGTCGAGCCGCGTAAAGCTCCAGATGCGCGAGTCCAACGTGCGCGACGCCACCGTAAGCTGCCTGTTGGCGTCGAAATACGCGACGTACTGATTCGGGGGCTTGGTGAGTAGGCAGAACCCGACGGGGTGACCCGCCCACACGGACTCGATATCGAGCGCTTCTTCAACACGCTGCGCATGCACCGCACAGGAAAAAATCGCCGCGAACAAGACGCAGCCCACTTGCACCTTCGTGTTAGAGCCGCTGCACGCCGTACCCACCGCCAACCTCGATGACCGCGCCTGTGGCGTACTCGAAGTACCCTTCACAAAACGCGACGACCGCTTTCCCTATGTCCTGCGGCGTGCCCCAGCGCGGAGTGAGCAGAAGGCCTTTCGCTATTAGGTCGTCATACTTCTTCTTTGCGGGCGCGACCATGTCAGTATCGGTCATGCCCGGGCGGATTTCGTAGACGTTAATTCCGTACTCGGCCAGGCGCACGGCAAACGTTTGTGATGCCATGCTGAGTCCCGCCTTGCTGATGCAATACTCAGCACGGTTCGTACTCGCAACGTTGGACGATATGCTGGTAATGAACACGATCTTCGGCGCGTAGGTGGCCCCGGCCCTGACCTGCGCGATCATCTGATTGGCCACGCGCTGAGTCAGAAAGAACGGCCCGCGCAGGTTGATGTCGATGAGCCGGTCGAAACTCTCGTCGTTCGTATCGAGGATATCGAGCCGGACCTTCGGCGCGACGCCCGCATTGTTCACCAGGACGTCGATACGTCCGAAGCGGCCGAGCACGGCCTCAGTAATACGGCCATGCTCTTCCAAGTTTCCGACGTCGGACGCAATCGCCAGAAACTGCTGGCCGCGCCCGACGACCTCGCGTTCCGTTTCCTGAATCCCGCTGGTCAGGCTCGTGGCCACCCCTGCGATATCGTAGCCGTTGGAGGCCAGTTCCAAGGCGATTCCCTTGCCGATTCCTCGGCTGGCCCCGGTGATTAATGCGACTGCTTTGCCCAAACGATCCCCACTTTCGTATTCGCGTCAGTCATGGCGGTAGATATCGACCCGCCGCGTCGTCCGTGCCGAGCCGCCGTGGCTTCCCAGATCGAAAACGACGCCTACGATCAAGAGCAAAAGGCTCCATCCCTGGAAGCCGCCGGTCTCATTCATGCCGATGGCGTACGCGCAGGTCGTGTAAGGCATGAAAAAGAAGCCCAGGATCGGCCATATGCGCGTCTCGAATGCGGGCGCCATATATGCAAGCAGCCACATCAGGAACAGCGCGAGCCGCGGCGCGATGACGGCGATCAAAACAAATAGACATGGCATGGTACGGACCTCCACATGCCGTTCTCGCTCCACTGTAACCGGTTGCGCGGTGGACGCACAAGCAGGCTTGACACAGCTTCGATCCGGATGCGACGCTCTTGCCAGAGCCGGGTATCGAGTCAGACATGGACAGTTTTTCAACAGACCGCAGCGGGCCGCTAATCCAAGCCGAGCGCCTTCGAAAGGAATTTCATGGGCACGCCGGAATGCCTATTGTCGCCGTGGCCGACGCGTCCTTCCAAGTAGACGCCGGCGAAATATTTGGGCTTCTCGGTCCGAACGGCGCAGGCAAAACAACTCTGTTGCGCATGCTGGCTACAATCATAACCCCCACGTCCGGGACCCGATTCATCGCCGGACGTCCAGCCGATGAAGCGCCGAACGCCGCGCGTAAGCACGTGGGGTTTCTCTCCGGAAACACTCGGGTATATGGACGTCTCACTCCGCGCGAGTTGCTTCGGTACTTTGGCCAGTTGTACGAATTGGATCATGCAAGCATCGACAAGCGCACGCGTGAGCTCTCTGACTCGCTTAATATGGGCGCATATCTTGATCGGCGGTGTGACACGCTCTCGACCGGCCAAACTCAAAAGGTCTCGATCGCGCGCGTGCTGCTTCACGACCCGGACGTGCTGATTCTCGACGAGCCTACCCTCGGACTAGACATCATGGCCCGCAGCACCATTCTCGAGTTCGTTCAGTCAGCAAAGCGCCGCAATCACTGCATTGTCTTTTCCACGCATGACATGGGTGAGGCCGAAATGCTCTGCGACCGTGTCGGCATTATCTTCGACGGCGAAATGCTTTCAATCTCCTCGCTCGGCGATTTGTCGCGCCAGACCGGCGCCTCGAACCTGCACGACGCCTTTCTCGCGGTCATTCGCCAGAAAGCGGCGGCCTGATGCGCCTCCACACGGTTTTGGTCATCTTCCGCAAGGAAGTTCTCGACATGCTCCGGGACAGGCGGACGCTTATCGCGATGATCGGCATTCCACTGATCCTGTATCCGGCACTGTTCGTATTCGGCTCCCAAGCAGCCATTATGCAGCAGGACAAACTTGACGAAGCGAAGTCGCGCATCGCGGTGGGCGGCGTCGATTCCGAACTGGTGAAAGGTTGGCTGGCGAAAGACCGAAAGCTGCTGGTGCTCTCGCCGATAAATCCGGATGACGCGCTGCTCAAGGGCGCGTTGGATGCCTACGTTATGTTGCCGGACGATTTCGCGCAACTTGTCGACGATGGCAAGACCGCGCGTGTTACTGTCCGATACGACGCGTCTGACACAACGTCGCAAGAGGCTTCGCGCCGCGTCGCGGATACGCTGAACGATAGTTTTGATGCGCTATTGCGCGAGCGGCTAGCGCGGGCCGGGCTTTCGGAGGAGTACGCGCGACCGATTGAAGTCGAGCGGCATAACGTAGCGCCGCCGGAAAAGACGACCGGGGCCATGCTGGGCCTTCTCATGCCGCTCATCATGATCGTTATGGTGGGCGTCGGCGCGTTCTATCCCGCGATCGATCTAACGGCGGGGGAGAAGGAGCGCGGTACGTTCGAGACCCTGCTCTCGACGCCGACGCAGAGCATGGAAATCCTTGCCGGGAAATTCCTCACCGTATTTTCGATTGCCGTTATAACGGGGCTGACGAATCTCGGCAGCATGCTCACAACGCTCGCGTTTCAATTTTCGCAATTGCAGGACGACAACATCCCATTTTCCATTCGCATTCCCCTGGGCAGTTTTCTACTTATCTTCGTCTCGATCCTCCCGCTCGCGTTTCTCATTTCGGCGGTAATGATGTCGGTCGCCGTGCTCGCGCGCAGCTTCCGGGAAGGGCAAAGCTTGTTGACGCCGGTCCTGATTCTCATCGTGTTTCCGGCGGCCATCGCGACCATCCCGGGAACGCGCTTGACCACGGCCACGCAACTCATGCCGATCGCCAACTTTTCCCTATTGTTCAAGGACCTCATGATTGCGCAGGCGTCTGCCGAGTCGGTCGCAGTCGTGCTCGTAAGCACGACGGTCTATGCGGCAATCGCACTCATCATCGCCGCTCGCATGTTTCAGCGCGAAGACGTCGTGTTGTCGGTCGACGCAGGATTGCCCATTACGCTGCGGCGCTCGATGATCCCGCCGCGCGCGGTGCCGACGCCGGGGATGTCGCTCCTGGTTCTATCGGTGTGCCTCCTGCTGTTGTTCTATGCGGGCACATATATTCAGAGCAACTACGGGCTCGCAGGTGTCGCGATGACGCAGTGGTTGCTGTTCCTTGCCCCGACGCTGTTCATGCTGTGGTACGCGCGCGTGAGTCTGCGCGAAGCGCTCGCGATTAAGGCGCCGGCCGCGACCGCTTTCGCAGCGGCGCTCCTGATTGGTTTGGGGTGGTCCGTTTGGAGCCAACAACTGAGCGTATGGCAGGACTGGATTTGGCCGTTTCCCGCCGCCCTCGCCGAAGAGATGACGAAGCTGCTGCAATTTGACGACGCGCCGCTCATTATCCTGTTGCTTGTGCTTGCCGTTTCTCCGGCGATTTGCGAGGAGTTTTTGTTCCGTGGCGCCCTGTTGTCCGGTTTGCGCAATGCGATGCCCACGTGGGCCCTGATTCTGTTCGTAGCGGTAGCATTCGGAGCGTCGCACCTTGTTATCCAACGGATGACAGTCACGGCAGTGAGCGGCATAGTCTTGACGTATATGGTTTGGCGGTCGGGTTCGATTTTCACGGGTATGATTGGCCACGTGCTCGTTAACAGCATCGCAGTACTCATTCAAACCCAACAATTGCCGGCCGCCGCGCAGGCCATTGCGAATACGGCCTTAGGAGATGGGGCCGGGTTTCCCGCGTATGTCCTCGCGATATCAGCCCTACTCTGCGCAATCGGGATCGGGCTGATCGAATTTGGTTCAAGAAAAAAAGAGGGCGGATCGCGCTGATCCGCCCTCCGCTCAGTTGGACTCGGATGCGTTACGCTTCGATCGCGGGCACCGCAAACGGTTTGCGGTAGTTTCGCGTCAGCATGGCGTTCGCTTCATCGTCACCGATGACCTGCTCCTTCACCGGATCGAAGTCGAGGCTTCTGCCGAGGCGCGCCGACAGCAATCCGAGGTGGCACAATGCGGACGAATAGTGTCCTTCGACGATCGGCGCGTACAGACTGTCTGCTTTCCGCGACTTCACCGCCTCAAGGAAATTGTTGAAGTGTAACGCGTCGTTGCCCTCCTCGCGGCTGGGTCCCGGTTCGCCCTTCTCGCCCAGGTACGTGACATATTTGTCGTATGTCGGGACAACCATGTACCCCTCCGAACCATAGAACAGGGTGCCGACACTGGCGCCTGCTTCGTCGTTAATTTGCGGTGTTCGGAACGGGCGCGTCTCGAATACAAGCATTTTGCCCATAGGTCCCGCATTCGGATAGTGGAAAGCTGTCGTGATGACGTTCGGTGTTTCCTTGTCGTCATCGTACAGGAACTTCCCACCCATTGCGCTGACCTTGCTGGGCAGCTCGACGCCTAGCCCCCATCGCGCGATGTCCATTTGATGGACGCCCTGGTTGCCCATGTCGCTGTTGCCGTAAGCCCAGAACCAATGCCAGTTGTACGGCACGATGCTCTTGTTGAATTCGCGCTCCTGCGCGGGGCCCTGCCAGAGGTTCCAATCCAAGTCCGCGGGGGGCGCCTCGTTTGGGTTCTTCCCAATCGATGCGCGCCGCTTGTAACACAGCCCGCGCGCCATGTACACCTCCCCGATGACGCCTTCCTTCAGCTTTTGCATGCCTTCCTGAACAGCGGCGCTGCTGCGGATTTGCGTGCCGTGCTGGCAGATGCGGCCAAACTTCTTCGCGGCATTGACCAACTGCCGGCCTTCCCACACGTTATGCGAGCAGGGCTTCTCGACATAGACGTCTTTGCCCGCCTCCATCGCCCAAATCGCCGCCAAGGTATGCCAGTGGTTCGGGGTCGCGATGCTTACCGCATCGACGGATTTGTCCTCGAACAGTTCCCGCATGTCGGTGTATGTCTTGGGCTTCTTGCCCAACTTCTCGTTCAACATCTTCGCGCCGCCGTCGAGCACACTCTTTTTTACGTCGCACAGCGCCACGAGTTCGGACTGGCTGCTGTCGCACCACTGGCCGATGTGC
This sequence comes from Candidatus Hydrogenedentota bacterium, assembly GCA_013359265.1. NCBI lineage: Bacteria > Pseudomonadati > Candidatus Hydrogenedentota > Candidatus Hydrogenedentota bacterium. Next base: position 85,178 of record JABWCD010000013.1, on the reverse strand, counting down.
TCGTTTCCTCGGCTGTTAAAACCAATGACGGCCATGCTGACGCGCTCGTTTGCGCCCCAAACCGAGGACGACGCCATGGTCCCCGCGATCATCGCCGCGCCGGACCGGCCCATGAATTGTCTGCGTGATAGTGGCATAGGAAAATCTCCGTAAATTGCCCGGTTTCGGTGTATCCGCCCAAACGCTTATTTTGGATCAATCCGGATTGAGAGGGCAAATGAAAGCTAGGGGAGAGGAATCTCGTTTTGAATGACTTGTTTGAGCGTTTGCCGTTGTCGAATCAGACGGAAATCGTCCTTCGACGTGAGCAGGACCTCGGGGGCTTCCGGGAATGAATTATAGTTCTTCGCGGACATGCCCGCGCAGTACGCGCCCGCGCCGCCGATGACGAGCAAATCGCCAATCTTGGGTTCCAGCAACGTGCGCGGCTGAAGTCCCTCGGGGTTGCCCGGCTCCGGCGTCAGAATGTCGCCGCTCTCGCAACAATGACCGACGACAATGCAGTCGCGTGCGCTCCGCTTCTCGGGCGTCGCGGGCACGACCACGATGGGGTGTTGCGCGCCGTACATGCTGGGCCGGATCACTTCGGTCATACCGGTGTCCGTCTTGATGAAGTCATAGCCGTTTGGGCCTGTATCCACGACATCGATGATCGTGCAGACAATCGCACCGGCATTGGCGACGAGGTACGTGCCGGGCTCGAGTTCGAGGTGCAGCTTGCGGCTGTATTTGGAGTAGAACTCCTCGAAATCGCTGACGATGCGGCGGCCAATGACCTGCAAGTCCGCGGTCGGTTCGAGCGACATTCGACCGACCTTGAACCCGCCGCCGAGTGACAGGGTGCGCACGTTCGGCAATTGCGCGGCGATGTTCAACGATAGTTGCGCGCACGAATGCCACGCGTCCGGGTCCGCGCCGGAGCCAATGTGCGTGTGCATGCGCGAAATGGTCAGACCGTATTGGCCCCGAATGGCCTCGACTTCGTCCAGGTGTTCGTGCCAGATGCCGAAACTTGCGCTGGGTCCGCCCACATTGGTCCGGTTACTGTGCCCGGAGCCGAGGCCCGGGTTAACGCGAACGCAAACCTCGGTGTTGGGAAAGAGACTCCCGTACGTGTCGAGCTGGTGCAACGAACACGCCGTAAACAGCACACCCTGCTCCACAAGTTCCTTCAGATTATGGGGCAACTGCTGCGCCGTGATCTGGAGGTGATTGGGAGGGACCCCGGCACGCAACGCGCGCTCGGCCTCATACCCGCTGCTGCAATCGAAGTGCAGACCCATTCCCGAAAAAATCTGGAGTACCGCCACGTTCGGCAACGCTTTCATGGCGAATCGCGCCGTCAACCCGTACGCGTTCGGCACCGAAAGCAGCGACTTTGCATACGCCCTAAGCGTTTCCTCGTCGTACACGTACGCCGGCGTGCCGAACTCGCCGCGGATGCCGCGAACGTGCGCCTCGGTCAAGAAACGTAGCTTTTCCATGGTATTCCTGAAGTTGGCCGACTGCTGGAAGTGGCCGTATTTATAGCAGATCGATGCGTATGCAGGCCAATTGACTGGCCCCGCGCAGTAGAACCGGCGGTACGGCAGCGACTACGATACGCACACATCCCATGGCAAAATCGAAAACGACATTTGTATGCCAATCCTGCGGCGCGGTACTCGTGCGCTGGGCGGGACGTTGCCCCGAGTGCAACGAGTGGAACTCCGTCGTCGAGGAGCAGGTCATCGAGCCCGGCTCGCACGTGCGCGCCGCGTTCAAGGACGGCGCGGAACCTACACCCATTACCGACCGTTCGCAGCCGACTCCGAATCGGCAGGTAACCGCGCTCGCGGAATTTGACCGGGTGCTGGGCGGCGGGATTGTGCCGGGCTCGCTCATCCTCATTGGCGGCGATCCCGGCATCGGCAAGTCGACGCTCATGCTCCAAATCTCCCACGCAGTCGCTGAGGCCGCCGGGCCAGTCCTGTATGTGTCCGGGGAAGAGTCCTTTGACCAGACGCGCATGCGCGCGGGGCGGCTCGGCACGCTCAGCGACCGTCTCCTGATCTACACCGAAACTTCGCTTGAAGCGGTGCGCGGTCAAATCAAGGAAGAGGACTATGCGCTCATCGTCGTCGACTCTATTCAGTCCATGTACACGCCGGAACTGGCTGCCGTGCCGGGTAGCATCAGTCAGGTGCGCGATTGTGCGAACGAGTTTCTGCGCCTGGCGAAGGGCAGCGCCATCCCAATTTTTCTCGTGGGACATGTGACGAAGGACGGATCGATCGCCGGGCCGCGGCTGCTCGAACATCTCGTCGACACCGTCCTGTACTTCGAGGGGGAGGGCAAACAGGCGCTCCGCATTCTGCGCGCCGTGAAGAACCGGTTCGGCTCGACGAACGAAATTGGCGTCTTCGAGATGACCGAAACGGGCCTGCGCGAAGTCCCCAACCCAAGCGCGCTGTTTCTGAGCGAGCGCCCCAAAGGCGTCAGCGGCTCCGTCGTCATTCCCAGTGTTGAAGGCACGCGGCCGTTGCTGGTCGAGGTGCAGGCGCTTGTGGGCGATACGCCGCTTGCGTCGCCGCGCCGTACGGTCGCCGGAATCAATCCGAACCGCGTCGCGCTAATCCTCGCGGTGCTCGAAAAACGCGCGGGCGCGCACATTGCGGACAAGGACGTATTTGTGAACGTTGCCGGGGGCGTCCGGCTGGACGAACCCGCGGCCGATCTTGCGGTCGCGGTGGCGCTCATGTCGAGCTTGCTCGAAGCGCCCGTCCCCTCGGATATTGCGGTCTTCGGCGAGGTAGGGCTGGCGGGGGAAATCCGCGCCGTGGACATGGCGCGCAGCCGGGTCGCCGAAGCCTCGAAGTTTGGCTTCTCACGGTGTATCCTACCCAAGTCCTGCGCCGCCGACGTGCGCGAGGGGGACATCGAGATTGTACCGGTGAACACCGTGTCGCAGGCACTCGATATCGCCCTCGATCGTTAGGACCGGAGAATCCCCTAAACCCGCGACCAATGGGACACAAGAATGGCAAGGAAACCACGTAAGAAAGACAAGGCGGCGCTGCGCGACGCGTTGATGATGGTATCGCCGGGGACGGAACTGCGCGAAGCCATCGCCGCGATTATCCAGAGCCGCAACGGCGCGCTGATCTGCATCGGCGATCCAAAACGGCTCGCGGATGTCTCCGAGGGCGGCGTCGAGATCGACGCAGAACTGACGCCGCAACTGCTGTACGAACTCGCAAAGATGGACGGCGCGATCATCCTCAATCAGGAGGGAACGCGCATCGTCTACGCGAACCGTTTCATCAAGACCGACACGTCCATTCCCACGGACGAAACCGGTACTCGCCACCGGGCAGCAGAGCGGCTTGCGAAGCAAACGGGCTGCATCGTGGTTGCGGTGTCCGAGCGGCGTTCGACCGTTACCCTGTACGCACACGATGCGAAACAAATCCTGGACAGCATTTCGACGCTCTTGAACAAGTCGATGCAGGCCCTCAATACGCTCGAAAAATACGTGCGTGCGCTGGACCAGGCGACGACCGATCTCAGCACTCGGGAGTTCGAAGACGTCGTCACCATTTTCGACGTCTGCAAGACGGTACAGCGCTGCGAAATGGGCACGCGCATCGCCCGCGAGATCGAACCCTATATTGTCGAATTGGGCAGCGAAGGGCGCCTCGTGGACATGCAGTTGCAGGAACTGCTGATTCCGTTCGAAGAGGCGCAACTTGTCGTCAAGGACTACTACCGGGAAAAAGCGGGCATCAAATACGATCAAGCGCTCGAACGCGTGGGGGAAGTCACCGCCGAGGAACTGCTCGAGCTGTCGAACATCAGCAACGCGCTCGGTTACAGCGCAAATCTCAAGAGCATCGACACCTACCTTTCCCCGCGCGGGTACCGCATCCTGACACAAACGCGGCGGCTGACGCCGCAAATCATCGAGAACCTCGTTCAGAAATTCGGATCGCTGCAGCAGATCATGCGCGCTCCAAAGGAAGAATTGTGCACGGTGGACGGCATCGGTGAGATTCTTGCCGAGCGAATTCGCCTCAGTCTGAACAGCCTGCGGAATCAACTCGCAATGGACCGCGTGCGGCGGTAGTCACAGTAGATCGAGAAAGCGGGGACGGCAATGCGCAAGTCAGGGGTCTGTCCGAAATGCGGTTCAACGGAGGTGCTCGTTGGAGCGGAATTGTCGGATCGTGGCGAATCGAATGTCCGTAAACCGGCAACCGTGCGCGTTTACACAAACCCCGACGCACTGATTTTCAAGGGCGCAAAAGACGCGAATGTTTCCGCGGATGTGTGCATGAGCTGCGGGTTCCTCGAGTTTTACGCCGCGAACCCGGGCACTCTTTACGCCGACTAAGATGAAAGACGGAATGAATGCGTTATCTTCTCGATTGTGAAGTTGTCGAAAACGACGAGGTCGCCCCGGAACAGTATCGGATGCTGATTCACGCACCCGAGTTGTCGCGTTCTGCGGTCGCCGGGCAGTTCTGCATGCTCCAGGTCGCGGATGGTCTGGCGCCTTTCCTGCGGCGCCCCATGTGCTTCGAGCGGATACTCCGCGACCATGTGTCTATTCTCTACAAGATAGAGGGGGAGGGCACCCGGCTCCTATCGAAGATGCGCCCCGGCACAACCCTGGGCGTGCAGGGGCCGCTCGGCAACGGCTTTCCGATTGACCGGAGGTTCGAGCGGCACATCATCGTTGCCGGCGGGATCGGCGTTGCCACGTTTCCTGCGCTGGCGGAGGCGCTCGTGCAAAAGTGCGACGTTGCTCCGGACGTAATTCTCGCAGCGCGCTCGAAGCACCTCATCCTCTGCGCGGACGAGTTTCGCGCGCTGGGCTGCAAAGTACACATCGCTACCGACGACGGGACTGCGGGCGAAAAACTCTTCGCGTCGCAGATGCTGGCAAAGCTCGCACCCGGGCCGGCATCGCGCGTGTACGTGTGCGGCCCGATGATCATGATGAAGACGACGTCGGATGTCGCAATCGCCGCGGGAGCGGACTGCGTCGTTTCGCTCGAAGCGCAGATGGCTTGCGGAGATGGCGCGTGCCTGGGGTGCGTCGTCGAGTCAAAAAGCGAGAAGGAAGGCGAGAAGATGGTACGCGTGTGCCTGGATGGTCCTGTGTTCGACACGATCCTGATCGACTGGGAAGCGCACAACATGGCCTACGACCGCTAGAGCGTTTCAAGGCCGGCTGCACCGCGTGCTCGTGCTCCTGGTCGTCATCCTACTCGATCTTTTCGAGTATCGAGTGCGAGTACGACGACGACTCACGAGCTAGAGCACGAAACAGACGGTGTGCTCAAACTTGAATTGCTCTAGCCAGTCGCAACAGGGGCTACTCCGAAAACTGGAACGTATTTGCGTCCGCGGCGCCATTCGGCATTGCATATTCGTACGTGCCTTCCATCGCCCGCGTAAAGCGTCCGCTTGGGTCGTCGACGTAATAACTTCCCGATATTACTCCGACCACAACGCCGTCCGCGTTCGCCAGCACGCCGCGAAATTGGTAGGTGTTCGTCTGAGCGAGAATGACATCCACCGCCGGCACGCGTATTGGCATGTTGTTTGCCGTCAACTTTTCGTTCAGCCATTTGGGGACGGCGTACCACGGCGTGGCCAGCCACTCGTACGCGCCGGGCATATTGAACGGCTCGACATGCGCCAGCGTTCCCTGATCGCTGAACAACGCAGCAATGTACGAACCGTCCGGGTTCGGCCAGCGCACTTCGTACCAGCCCGCGGGGGTGTACGCCCCCAGCTCGTCCTCGGGCGTCTCAACTCCATCCGACCCCATCGTCGCGATTACGTCCGCTTCAGTCATGCCGGTGATGAGTTGTCCGAGCTTCTCCGGCGTCGCCACGTTTTGCGCCGCGGGCACGGCAATCGGCGTGTCCTCACCGGGCGTGGATTGCGCCGCGCTTGTCGGGGTGGCAGGCGTCGGTGTTGGTGACAGCGGCGTCGTGGCGGTGGTTGGAGCCTGAGTGGGCGGAGCGGCCGGTTTCGTGTCTGCCGGCCGCGTCGTCGTTGCGGAAGGCGCGGACGCCGCCGCATCGGATTTCGCCGCGGGCAAATCCACCGGCTTCGGTTTCTCGTTCGTGGCGCTGCGAGTGGTTGGCATTGTCGGCGTCTGTGTCGTGCTTGTTGGCAGCGCCGCCGTCCGCGTCGACTCATATTGTTGCCAGCCGTACACGCCCGCCACGACGGCAATGCCCAGACCCAGCGCAATTGCGACCATCGTCAACACAATCTTCATGATGAAAATATCCGGTTGCCCATATCGTTTCGTGCGTGATTACCGCGATTTGATCGCGTCCAGAACTTCCTTCGCATGACCTTCCGGCTTAACCTTCGGCCAGACCTTTGCAATTCTCCCATTTTCGTCGATGAGAAACGTTGCGCGCTGGACACCCATGTACTTCCTCCCGTACATGCTCTTCTCGACCCACACGCCATATTTTTCCGCCACCTCGTGCTTTTCGTCGGCCAGCAACGTAAGTGTCAGCCCGAATTTGTCGGCGAACTTGCAGTGCGACTTCTCCGAGTCCGGGCTCACACCAATCACGACCGCGCCCGCCTTCTCAAAGGCCTTTGCGTTCGCTTGGAACTCATTCGCTTCGACTGTACATCCCGGCGTGTCGTCCTTCGGATAAAAGTACAGCACGACGCATTTCCCCTTGAAGCCGGACAACTTGACGGTCTCGCCGTTAGCTGACTTGAGCGAAAATGCCGGGGACTTCGCCCCTTCCGTCGGCATCGCCGAATTCCCTGCGGCCATATAAGTTGCTCCTTTCAAGCAGCATATCGACGGTGTAACGCGCAACAATACTTTACCGCCTCGGGCGGGAATGCCGCCACTTGCACAAAATGGAGAGCGTAGTCTATGGTGCTTCCTCCACGCGCGCGTGACGGCCTGCCGTGCGCTTACAAGACAGGAGGATGGACTTGGACGCCCCAGACGTTCGCGATGCTGTGTCGCGCATCAGCCGTTTGCCGACGCTCCCGACCGTACTGGGGCAGATCATGGAAGCCTTATCCGATCCGGACAGCTCGGCCCTCGACCTGGGCAAACACATCGCGGCGGACCAAAGTCTTTCGGCGACGCTGTTGCGTCAGGTCAACTCGGCGTACTACGGTTTCTACCGGAAGATCACGACCGTGAAGGACGCCGTCGTGATTCTTGGGTTTCGCGAAGTCCAAAACCTTGTCCTTGCCGCCTCCGCGTTTCGCAGTTTCGCGAAGAGCAACTCGCCCTATAACCGCAATCAACTTTGGCGGCATAGTCTTGCCACGGCGATGGCCGCCGAACGAATTGCCAAACGGCTCTCGCTGGAAGCCGACGGCAGCCATTTCAGCGCGGGGCTTCTTCACGACATCGGCAAGGTCGCGCTCGACAGCGTGTATCCCGACAACTTTCAGGAGGCCGTGAAGCGCGCTGTCGACGGGCAGCGTCCGCTGTACGAAGTGGAGCCGGAAGTCTTCGGAATGGACCATGCCGAAGTGGGGGGCGTGCTCGGTGAACATTGGAACTTGCCGCCGCTATTGACCGAGGCGCTGCGCCGGCACCACACGCCCGATCAGGCGATGCTGTCCCCCCAATTGGCGCACGTCACCGCGCTCGCCAATCATCTCGCATACGACGCTGGCTATGGCGAAGCGAGCAACGCGGGAGACCACGCCTATCCCGCGTCGTCCGCTGCGGCGCTAAAAATGGACGCAGGCAGATGCCAGCCGATCGTCGACGAACTCAAGGAAGCGGCAGAACGCATAGATTCCATGCTCGGCGCTGTCGCGGCTGTATAGGTAAACTCGCCCTACCGCCTGAGAGCTACTAACCGGAACGGTTCCATCAATCCATATTCGACCGATTTGTATGCCGAGCCTTCCGGTGGCCCCCCTTCCGGCGCGCTGCGAAATGACTGTGGCGACGCAAATCCCAGCCGCATCTCCCCGAAGTACGGCCCCAACGTGTTCTTGAGCGTGCCGATTACAGTGACTTCAATGAAGTTTTCACCAGCCGTAAGGAAAGGCGTAACGTCGCACTCCGCCGGTTTCCACGCGATATGCCCGGCGCGCCGGCCATTGACGATTACCTCAGCCACGCTTCCGTGCCACTTGGGAAGCTCCACCAAGTAGCGGCCGTTGAGTTCCGGTATGTTGAATCGTTGCGCATAGGATACGCCGTGCGCGTAGAACGGGCAGCCTTGCTGGTTCCACGGACCGTGCGCGAAGGACGCCGGGGGAACGATCACATGACCCGATGCCGCGGGTTTCAGGGCGAAGTCGCCGAGAATGTAGACGGCGGCAATCTCGTGAAACATGTTCATCGGCCAGGCCTTTAGCGTAATCGAGTTTTCCCCGTTTCGGATTGTTGACGTGATGTCGATCTTCCCAAACGCGCGGTCGAGCCACCATTCGCCGGGCGTCGCTCGAATTGGCGTACCGTTACACGTAATCAGGTAAAGGTCCGGCCGCTCGACCACGGCGTGAATCGCGCCGGGAATTGGGCCGTCTATAGTGAATCGGTAGGTCGCTTCGAATCCGCTCTCTTTGGGAAGGTCCTCGCGGATCAATTCATCATTAAATTGCACGGCATGGTCCCAGGGGTTCTCCTGAAATCCAACACTCTGGAAGGCGAGCCGCGCCGCCGCATACATGTACTGCTTCGGATAGGACTTTTCGCCAATCGAGAGATCGAGATAATCGAGCGTCAAAACATTCGGGGCGACCCGTGCGATTTTCGGTTCCTCCATTGGCTCAATGGACTCCCGCCGCAGTGACTCCTGCGCGGCCGATTCGCCCTTCGATTTGTTCAGAAACAGGAGCAGGCTTCCACACGGTGGCAAATCAAACGCGACGGATGCCGTGCCCTCGAAATTCGTGTGCGGATAGGGTTCCGCGGCCCCCGATTCCAGGTTCCAACGCTGAACGTAGGACGCTCCCGCGGCAATCGATCCCTTTGCAGTCGCATCGTTGCGGGTATTCACAAGGAACACCAGGTCGCCATCATCGAAACGCCGGCGCATGTGATAGACGATCGCGTTCGTAGACGCCGGATCGATGGTCACGCGAGGCAACCGCTCGCGGTCGTTGGACCACTGTTCGATAAACTGTCCGCTCGTCATCCGCGTTGCGCCGGCGATGAGCGCGGTGGCTTTGTCCGATGGGCGTCCGTCCACGTACTGCAGTTGGGCGTCGCCAATACTCACCAACGTTCCCTTTGCTTTGACGAATGCGTCCAACAACTCGACCGTTTTCGCGTCGAGAGATTCGGTCCGCGGCGCAAGGATGACGCGGCCGTACGTTCGCGCGCCAATCCGCAGCTTGTCGCCTTCTACAGCGCCGTGGCGCGCGAGAATGTCTTCGGACCCCAGGTCGAATTCGACTTGCGCCTTGGCCAGGTTCGTTACCAACTCCTGGAACTCGATACCGATGCTCTCGCGGACCTCGCGATCCTCGTCGGTCTGATACATCCACACGGTCGTTGTTGGCTCGATAAGCAGAGTTTCCGCTACCGGTTCGCCGTGGGACAACGCGGCCGACAGGCGCGTAAAATACTTCGCCATGACGTGATAGCTGTTCCACCATGGCTCGTGATACGAGAACGACTGCGGATAATCGTACTTTCGCGCACCGCGCATCGTGATGTAGGAGAGGTGTTCATTGAGCGTGTTGACACCCAGCACGAACAGCCAATCGCCGATGCGTTTCATGTCCTCGAAGCGCAGGTCCCATCCGGCGCCTCCGTACGCTTCGCACAACGTGCGCCTTACGCCGGTCTGGTTCGCCGCGCTCGCCAGTTCCAACACGGCGCGGACGTTCCCGAACTGCGCGTGGGGACCTTCGTTGTACTCGTTGAACAATGTATCGATAGCCGGCCGTTGGTGCCACGCGTACATCGCCATGTTGTCCGGCGCCTGCTTGCAGTTTGGCCACTCGTGTTCCCAGTAGTGACCGGTAAACTCGAGATCGTTCTCCGCGCAGTAGTCGTGATACGGTTTGGCCCATCGCTCGATGAACAGGTGCAGCAAGGTTTGGTAGTAGTCATGCCGCACCGCGCGCCAGTCTCCGACGCGCTGCGAAAGACTGGGCAACGTATCGAGAATCGAATACCCATATCGCTCCTGCATGACGTCCGGAAGGTCGGTCGTCCAGTGAAACCCGCCCGCCGGCGCGAGGTGCGGTTCGTCCGTGAACGATCCTGGCACGCGTTTGCCAAGCTCGTCTCCGATCTCGCGCTTGTATGCGCCTAACGTGATATCGAGAAACTTCTCCGTTACGCCGGGCCTCAGTAAATCGACGTAGTACTTGCCTCCGAACCACGGTGACGACTTGGACTCATTGACCGTCGCCACAATGTAGGCGCCCTCCGGCAACTCGGTCCCGGCGCGGACCGTTTCGCTCACGTTCTCAAGAGATTCGCCATTCAACCGGAAGACGGCGATTGTCTTGTCGTCCCACGTGGGTGGTTTGGGCAGCGCATTGAGAAACAGGCCGATTCCGTGCGACTCCGGCATCGCCTCCGGCACGAAGCCCCCGGCGAAACCGGAAGGATACGAGTTCTCGTCGTATATCCACACGTTCATATCGAGGGTTTCGGCTTCGCGAAGCGCGGCTTTCCACAACTTGAACCAGTCCTCGGACAAATACGGCGTCATCAAGCCCGGCCGTGGATGCACGAATACCTGCTTGACCTCCTGCGCGGCAAGATCGCGCAGTGTCGCCAACACCTGCTCCTCGGTGAGCATGTCGTTCCATACCCACAGTGGGCCGGAACTGTACTCTCGCGGCGGGTCGGCGAAGATATCGAGGACCGCGCGAGACGATTCGGCGTCCGCAGACCCCATCAGACAAGCGATTCCAAGTGCGATAGATAGACCCCTGGCGCCCATATTTTCCCCCTTGTGCGTTCGGTGGCTGCGTCCGAGCCATTGGCGAAAGCGAGACCTTCGCGCATAGAAACGATTCCCCCACGCACGATCATCGCTCCGAACGTGAGGAAAACGCAAGCTTGCTTGGGTAAGTCAACCTTCCTGCGGTGAGGCCGCCGACCACGTAATCGTGGCCGGTCCGGAGGATGTAAGCGGAACTGTAAATATCAGGTCATAGGACTTCGTTGTCGGACGATATCGCGCCTGCCACCAGTCCTTGCCTGCCGACGGCGGCATCGGCTGAATCTCGCCGTCGCAGAGTACTTGCAGTGCAAAGTCCGCATTGATGCCGGCGTCCGCTATTGTCAGCGGGATAAAGCCCGATCCGCCCTCAATCGTGACCGATGCCCGTTTACCGTGGTGTGCGCGAACGATGACCGGCCATTCCGACAAGATCACGCCGGTCTCGGCGCGCGCGCGGATGTTGGTGTTCACGGCTTCGCGATGGACCATTCGCCAGTTCCCGCCGTAATCGCGAAGCGCCTCGCGAAACGATTCGTTTGGGCCGTAGTAGTCGTCCGCGCACTGGGGCAGGACGACCATCTCGACGACGCACTCGACGAAGTCGCCCCGCTCGAGCGCCGCGACGCCGGGTGGCGGGGACAATTCTACGATTGCACTTGGTATTCTCCCGTCTTCGGTCCCAAAGACCGAGTAGTGGGGGAGACGCATATCCTTCCCGCCAATCCGCGCTTTCCAGCGATGAACAATGAAGCCCCGATCCGCCCACGCGCCTTGATCGTCCTCCTTGATTACAGGTGGCGGGTTCTTTGTATTGCCGGTAACGGCGATCCACGGCTTCTCACCGTTTAACGGCACGCAGTGGCGGCTGTACTTCTTGCCGCCCATATCCGGAGTCCACGTTTCCTTCACGCCATCCAAATCGCCGCGCGAAAGGTGCGTGAACAGATTGTGGTTGTATCGGTCTGCTCCCAACTGGAAGAATGCCAGGCGCGTGAACGCGACAGGCTCTGCGACGTCGTATCGAAGCGTGTAAAGTCCCCGAACGAAGTCGTCGCTGCGCCAACTTTGCGTTGTGACATGCGATTGAATCGCGCCATCGGGTGTCTCGCCCGAGTACCGAACCGTCGTCAACACCGGCCCCTGCGATTCGTACTCGGTCTTCTGTCGCCCAAGATACTGCCGCTTTCCGTCCCGCTCGAGCACAAGAAAATCGCCGCCGCCCACGTTGTGTGTCCACGACCACTTTCGCTGCGGTTGTTTGCCCATACCCCAGACCATTAGCGGGCGAACATCGTCGATCATCGCACGGCCAAGATTCACGTCGGGGTCGTAGCAGATGCTTTCGCCGAAGGAGCCGAGAGCACATTCGTCCCACAATTGGTGCGTACCCCAGCCCTCGAGCGCGAGCTGCGCGTGCGAAACCGCGGGTACACCGCCCCAGTGCGCGTACGCGATCCGAAATTCGAGCGTATGTTTGGCCCTCGGCGCAAGCCGCAGCATCGCAATACCGTCAAACCACGGAGGCGAAACGTGCCAGTTCTTCGAGATTTGGACCGGCAAACCCATCGGCGCGCCGGTTTCGTCGCATAATACCGGCGACATGCCGGTTATCCCGAACCCGCCGCTTCGTTTTGAGAATGCGATGTGCAGCGTCTCTTCGGAATCGGCCGAATTCTCCACTTCGACGCGCACGCGCTCCATCGTCCAGATATCGGGATTGTCGCCAAGCAGAACCTGGTACCACCCAATGCTGGGATCTCGTGTGACGGACAGCGCACCGGTGTATGGCGCGATGCTCTCTGCACGCACCGTGCTCGTGTTTTGGACGGTAATTTGGGTGTTTGTTGGGACCAGTCCAATGGAGATCGACGCGGGCACGTCCTGCGATATGGCAATTACCGGGGTCTCTACTGTAAACGTCGTTCCTTCCGTATGGTCGCGTTGCGACTCGGGAATGAGATTTACCGCGCGAAGCGCGTTCCGGTGTTCCGCGGGGCTGTGACGCGCAACAATCGTTACATCACTCAAAGCATCGGCACACTCGACCCGGAATGTCGCGCGAACGTGGTCCGACCACGCGTAGATTGACAATTCCGCGCGCACATCATCGCGTGGAACTCCCGCTTGCGTTCTTAACGATATGTCACGGACGTCGATATGGGCAAAATATCTTCCAAGTCGTTGTATTAGCACGTCATCCGGGTTGGGCGCGCCTGTCTCGGCCTCATACATGGTATCGCCAATGCGCACCAGAAACGTGAGCGGCGACACCGCAAGTGGCGCCAGGACCTTGTCGTTACCGAGTTGCGCCGCCGTTTCTGCGTTCGGGCGCGTCCGGAATGTTCCAGTCTTTGTAATGCGCGCTTTGGATGCATTCAACAGAATCCCATAGTGTGGTGTTTGAATCGCGAACACGATGTCACCGTTCGCATCGCGGTTTCGCCAGCCGTAGGGATAGAAGCCGAAGACGTAGTCGTCCGCATGAGAAAGTAGACGATGATCCGGTGTGGTCGCGCCAACACTTGGGACGAACACGGCAATTAGAAAAGCGATGACGCGCAATCGACGAAAAACAACGAATATCCATGTCTTCTTCATCGGCTAAGGGCTACCGCAGCGTCACGGGGCCCGCGTGGGTAGTCTTCCCAGGCAGTAACACCTGCTCGACGAGATCGACACTTTTGTGGTCGCGCGTTTCAATGGTGATGGCATATCTCCCCGGTGGAATGGGTCCGAACTTCGCGCGTCCCTGTTCGTCGGTTGACGTTTCCGAAGGCCACCAGGGACCGTGCACCGGATGGCTCATCATCATGCCGACCGGTTGCGCGCCCACCGGAGCGCCATCGGCATTCATGACCTCGACGTCGAGCGTCGCGCCGGGAAGCATCGTAACGATCAGTGCTTCGTCCGGCGCTTGGTTTCCCGGCAACACGTCATAGTAGTTGTTCGCAAACCACTGTTTGGCCGGGTCCCACGCACGGACGTAGACGTATTGGTCGCTTGGTACGTGCAAAACACCCGATCCGTCCGTACCAGTCAATTCGCCCTGCGCAACGGGCGTGTCAAACGCGTTCGCCTGCTTCGTTGCAATGGGAAGCATGTTCGCCACCGGTCTGCCGTCCATATCGACGACTCTTACCTGCACTAACACATCTCGCTTCGTGGCAATTACCGGCGCGCTGGTAGTCTGCAACGGTTCCGGCGCAGGTGGGCGATCTGTTGCTGCATTGTCACCGCACGAGGCGAGTCCGGCCAGAATTCCCAAGGCGAAAAACAGACGTCGGTTCCTCGGACTGAGCCGCTTCCTGTACCCAGTGCTCGCAATGTTCAAGCACCGTTCCTTTCGCTCGTTCACACCTTTGCAGCGTCGAGGGATCACGTCTCAGTAAACGGCGTCTTCTCGCGAAGGGAGTGCGGCGGCCGTATCGCTGCCATTGTTGCCCGCGGACGCCTCCTCCTCGGCAGCAGGTGCTATTTCGGCTCCGTAGAGCCGTGTTCTGTACAGACTATCGGGGCGCTGCAAGAGTTCTTCGTGTTTGCCTTGCTCGACAACCCGGCCCTGGTCCAGCACGAGAATGCGGTCCGCCCGCTGCACAGTCGAGAGGCGGTGGGCAATTACGATGGACGTGCGCCCCACCACAAACTCCTCGATTGCTTTCTGGATAGCGCGCTCGCTTTCCATGTCAAGGCTCGACGTCGCTTCATCGAGAATGAGGATCGCCGGGTCTTTGATCAGGGCGCGGGCAATCGCAAGGCGCTGCCGCTGCCCGCCGGAAAGCGAACCGCCCGACTCGCCGATGACTGTCTCGTACTGCCGGTAAAGCTTCTCCACAAACTCGGTGGCATGCGCGGCCTTGACGGCTTGTTTGATCCGATCGTCGCTGTACGAGTCATTACCCGCAGCAATGTTCTCGCGCACCGACGCATTGAATAGAATCGTGTCTTGCGTGACGATGCTGATTTGCGCGCGAAGGCTCGATTGCGTCGCCTTGCGAATGTCGACGCCATCGATCGAAATGCTGCCCCCGGTAACGTCGTAGAATCGCGGAACCAACTTCGCCAGCGTGCTCTTGCCGGCGCCGCTGAAGCCCACGATCGCAATCATTTCGCCCTTCTTGACGTCAAACGTTACACCCCGCAGAACTTCCGTCTTGCCATCATAGGAAAAGTGGACATCCTCAAACCGAATGATTTCGCGCAACGGCTTCAAAGTGACTGCATCCGGCGCATCGACAATGTCCGGTTTAAGATCGATAAACTCGAATACGCGCTCGGCGCTGGCCACACTCGTTTGGACCGCATTGTTGACTGCGGTCAGTTTGCGCACGGGGTCCAGCATCATTGCCAGCGATAGATACAGTTTCAACAGGTCGTCCACCCGGAGCGAAGGATTCGGCTTGGTCACTTCGTAAACGCTGATCACAATGAACACAACGAAGCCAAGCGTCATCACAAACTCGGTCAGGGGGCCAATCGCGGCATCGGCCCGCATCATCTTCAGGCCTTGGCGTTGGAGTTTTGCGTACTCCCTGCGCACGAGCGAGCGCACGAAGTCTTCCATCAGGAACCCTTTGATGATGCTGATCCCCGCCACACTTTCCTTGGATACCGTCTGCAATCCCGCGATGCGTTCCAACGTGCGGCGCATGCTCTTGCGCACTTTTTGGCCAATCTTGATCATGATGAGCACGACCGGCGGCAGCACCCCCAGACCGATGATGGTGAGTGGCGCGTGGGCGCTAAAGGCGATCGTGAAAAAGACTATCGCCTTGAAGGGTTCGCGGAACAACTTCATGAATACCGCCGTCAGTCCGCGTCCCGCCGTGAAGCAGTCATTGGTCATGCGCGCGATGATTTCGCCGGAAGTGTGCTTCTCGAAGAACCGAATCGGCAGGCGAATGATGTTGTCGAACATTTCCAGCCCGAGCCGTACCGTGATAAACGTCGCAATGGACGCGCATAGGTATTCCTGGCCGAATCGCGACAAGCCGCCGATTAGCGCGAGAAGGATGACGATGGTGCAAAGCCAAACCATCGCCCGCGTTTGCCTGCCCTCCTCGCGGAGAAACCCTACGGCGTCGCGAAGCAT
This sequence comes from Candidatus Hydrogenedentota bacterium, assembly GCA_013359265.1. Taxonomy (NCBI): domain Bacteria; kingdom Pseudomonadati; phylum Candidatus Hydrogenedentota; species Candidatus Hydrogenedentota bacterium. The sequence continues at coordinate 69,173 of JABWCD010000013.1, read as the reverse complement.
TTGGTCGAGGTTGCTCGGCGCCCAGCCGACGATTGCCCGCATGTCTTCGACGCGGGCATTAATGCTTGCGGTATCGTCCGCCAACTGTTTCGCCGCTTCGCCGGGAGAGCTAAACGTGTAGGTCACAACGCTACCCGCAAATACGACGATGCCCCCCAACGAAAGCGCCACGAAAAAAGCCAGCACGACCGAAAGCGCAAGGCGCGCCTTGTATTCGAGGACGTAACCGAGCAGGCGCTTATAGATGCTCCACGAGTCGCCCTTGGGCTTCGCGACGTTCCGTTCTTCGTAATTCGTGTTTTCGTCAATACCGTACATGGGTTATCCGGGCGTTGGTGGGAAACATGCGGCAGATCGTACCACAGGGCGCGAGGCCCCTCAATGCGGGACCGACCTCAACGCACGTAGGAGACCAGTTTGTACGCCCACGCACCCAGCATCAGAGCGATGGTGACACTGCCGATCCATTTCGCGCGGACCAGGTATCCAACCCATCGGGGGGTGAACCCAAGTATGGCCGCAGTGAGAGCGCCTGCCAGTGCAAGCGCACAGATCACGAAGAAGACCACGCCCGCGGGTTGTGCGTTGAACGCTTCAACCGGACGCGCGTGCGCCATGAGCGAGAACGATGTCGTCATGCCGCACAGGGGACACGGTACGCCGATAAAGTTGGTGGAGATGCATGGGGGCAACCCCAATTGCTCATGCGTTCCGAACCCTCGCGGGTCCGGAGAAAGTGCAATGGACATCGCAAGCACGCCCGCGCAGCCCAGCGCAAGGAACAATGCATTTATTCGCACAGTGCCGGCGCTGCGTGGGCGTTCGTGGTCACTTGCGGAAATATTCACATCGACTCACCGCCTCGGTAAAAAGCAGCGCGCGGGACGGGCTCGCCGCGCCCGGCCCGCGCGTCGTCAATCATTACTGCGCGCCCGCTTCCGGCACCTTGACAAGGATAGGAAGCGTGTCGCCGCCTTGTTTCTGGACGCGAAATAGCACGCTCTTACCTGGCTTCGCATGCTCATCGAGCAATGCACGGAACTCATCCATCGTCTTCACCGGGTTTTGTTGCACCTCGGTAATGATGTCGCCCTGCATGATTTCCGCATCGTACGCGGGCGAATTCTTTTCGACGTCCATGACCACCATGCCTTCAAGGTCTTCCGCAAGTCCGGCCCGCTTCTTCAGTTCGGGCGTGAGCGGCTGCACACGCATGCCGAGGAACGCCTTGCCCAGCGCCGCCTTTCGCGCGTCGCCCGGGTATTCCGCCAGCGTGAGTTGTATTTCCGTGGGCGCCTTCTCGCGCCAGACATCCAGCTTCACGCTCGTGCCCGGAGACATTGCGGAGACTTTCTTGACCAAGTCCTGCGCGCTTACAATGGGATCGCCGTTGATCTTCCGGATAACGTCGTCCTTCTTTATCCCTGCCTTCTCCGCCGGCGAGTCCGGAATCGCGCCGCCGTTTACGTACGCGCCAGCCGTGTCGGGAAGCCCAATTGCCTCGGCAAACTCTTCGGCAGTGGTTGTGCCCGTGACAATATCCTTGATGTCCATGATGCCGATTACGCCCAGGAATCCGCGCGTCACCTTTCCGCTGGCGATGAGCTGTGGCGCGACTTCCTTTACCATGTTAATTGGGATGGCAAAGCCCAGCGACTCGCCTACCGCATCGATGGCCGTATTCATGCCGATCACCCTGCCGTCGATGTCCACCAACGGGCCGCCGCTGTTCCCAAAATTGATCGCGGCGTCCGTTTGGATGAAGTTCTGGAAGCGCAGCGTGATTGGTAGCCGCAATTCGTCTCGGCCGAGCGCGCTCACGTGCCCGAACGAGAGCGATCCCTCGAGGCCGCGCGGGCTTCCCAGCGCGATCGCGAATTGGCCAACCTTCACCTCATCGGAATTCGCCAATTCCGCGACGTGCAAGTCCGCCGGGGCATTCTTAAGTTTGATCACGGCGATGTCCGTATCGGCATCCCTGCCGACGACGTCGGCCGCGTATTCCTTGCCGTCAAAGAAACGCACTTTTATCGACTTGGCCCCGTCGATGACGTGATTGTTCGTGATGATGTGCCCGGCCTTGTCGAACACGAAGCCAGAACCGGATGCGACCGGTCTGCGCTGCATGCGCGGGTCTTCCGGGTCCGGCATGGGAATGCCGTAGTACTTGAAGAAGTCCTCGAGCCCCGGCGCGCGCGGGCCTTGGGCCGGGGCCTCTTCTTCTTCCTGCTCGGACTCGACGTTCACAACGGCGGGGCGCACTTGCTCGCCTATGCGGATGAACGCATCTTCCAACTCGCGCAACATCGGCGTGATCGCCTGCGCGGCGCCCGCGCACAGCAGTGTCGCCAGCACGACGTGGAAGATGGCTCGTGGGGTACTGGTCATACTTTACCTCCTTTGGTCTCGGCAACGGCCCGCGGGTGAATGGCATGGTGCATCGCCTCGCGAATGGCCGCCAATGTCTCTTCGTCTTCTACCTTGCAACCGTCCTTGGTGATGTAAAACGAGTCGCGCACGCGCTGTACATCTGTCACGATGCGCGCCGTGGAAATGTCCAGCCCAAGCTCGCTCATCACCCGGGTAATGTCGTACAGCAGGCCCGTACGGTCACCCGTTTCGATGTCCACAACAGTATGATACTTCGAGGACTGATTGTCGAATACCACGCGCGTCGGGACCGCCGCTCGAGGCTGCAACAACGCGAAGAGCCGCCGCATTCCCCGATCCACGTGTTCCTGCACGTCCTCGCCCTCGATTAGTACAGCGTGCAGCACTTCTTCCAGCTTGTGTTGCATGGCCGGTGTAAGCGGGCGCAGCGTGCGCGCGTCGGCCACCGAAAACCAGTCGATCACCCAACCGTCCTGGCGCGTGAACAGCGCCGCGCCGCTGATATCGATCAACTGCGACGAAAAGCATCCGGCAATCATTGAAAACAGGGCGTGGCGGTCCCGCGTGCAGATCACGATCTCGCTCTTGTGCGTCACCGAATTCGTCGCGCACCGAATCGCCAGACCTCGCTGTTCGGCTTCCGCAATGCACGCCATATGTTCCGCGATTTGTTCGGCCTGAAACGCGACGAAGTAGCGTTGGCTCAGGTATTGCAGATGCTCGGCGACGTGCGGTCGCAACTCCGGCGTCGCCGCGTCCCGGACTTCGTCGGCCTTCGTTGATTTCCAATACTCCTCGCCGGAGGTCTCGGCCCGGCCCATCAGCCGTTTCACCGCGCGCAGATACAGTTGAAGGAGCAAGGCGCCCTTCCACTCGTTCCATACACCCGGCGCCACCGCCGACAAATCGGCATACGACAGCAGGAAAAGCGCGCGCAGCCGGTATTCGTTCTGCATCGTATTCGCGAAACTCTCGACGATGTCCTCGTCGTCGATGTCGCGGTATTGGCTGATGGTGGTCATCAGGATGTGGTGTTGCACCAAAAACGAAATCCGTTCCGTGTCCCCTTCGTCCATTCCGATGCGTTCGCAAATCTGCCGCGTGAGTTTCACGCTTTCCTCGACGTGCACATCGCCCTGTACCTTGCCCAGATCGTGAAAGAGTATGGCCAGGACCAGAATATAAGGGTCGGAGAGGTTCTCCAGCGCCTCGCGCAGGCACCGCCCTACGGCGCCGGGCACCCTGTCCAGATTGGCAAGCGCCTCAATCGCGCGCAGCGTGTGCTCACCCACGGGGAACGAATGAAAGTCCTCGTAGCGAATGACGTTGTCTACATCCGCGAACTCGGGGATGTAACGGCCCAGCACGCCGAGCGACGCGGCCTGCCGTAACGAATGGCCGGCCTGCAACGGGTGATTGCAGATCGCCAGAAAAAAACGCCGGACGACGTCGCTCTCGCGAAACGCATCGTTAATCAAGCCAAGGCTCGCCGTAATCATCCGCTCGACGCTGTGGCTCAACGGCGCCTTGTGCCGCGCACACACCCAAAACACTTCCATGATCCGCGTCGGGCTGTGCGTGAACCACCGGTTATCGCCCACGCCGACGTAGAGTTCACCGTTCTCCGTCACGTAGTCTTGCGCAATCGGCATCCCGGAATCGGGCAGATTGATGTTCGAATTCGGACTGCACGCGCGCGCCGCCAGCCGCATGAACCGGCGCAGTTTGCCCGCGGCGGTATAGTAATCCTGCATAAACCGGCGCACGCTCGGGCCGGGCATGTAAGCGAACGCCTCCGCCAGGTGCGATTGGTTCGCATACGTCAAGCGATCGTCCGCGCGGCCCGAACGAAAATGCATCTCGTTCCGGATCCGCCAAATAAAGTCGATCGCGTCAATCAGCGAAAGGTGTTCGTCCTGCGTAATGATGTCCTGCGCGACCGCTTCGTCCAGCGTCGAAATCCCGTACGACATCATCAGCAGCCACAGCGCCGTGTGGAAATCGCGCAGCCCTCCGGCGTTTTCCTTGATGTTCGGTTCCGGCGCGTAAAGGTCCTGATGCTCGTCGTTCAACGTCTCGTACCGGTCGCGCACTTTCTGCTCGACAAACCGCTCCGCAAGCGGCCCCGACTGCAGTTCGCGAATATGCAGCTTCAGCCGGGCGAATACCATACTGTCGCCGGCAAGATGACGACTTTCGAGAAAACGGGTAAAGGTCAGTATGTCGTCCGACGCCAGTTCGTTGGCTTCCTGTATGCTGTGGATCGAGTAGCCAACGACAAACCCGCTGTCCCAAAAAAACGGAATGAGAAAACCGTTTATCGCCCGGATATGTTCGTCCAGTTGCCCCTCGTACAACAGGGAAATGTCGAGGTCCGAGAAGGGACTGAGCTCTCCGCGGCCGTAGCCGCCCAACGCGCACAGCGCCACGCGCGAATGCACCGCGCGGTGCAATCCGAGGGACGCGAGCGCAAAGTGGTAAATGCCGCGCACCACTTCGTCGGCGACGTCCGACAAGCGGTGGACAATGTTGCTGCCGGAGGCGCCCTCAATATGCTCCTGCCGCAACGCGCCGCGGCTTCTCGCTGCGAACTCGCGCGTTGCCACCAGACATTCGTCCCGTGTCAGTTCGCCGTGCGCCGCGTCCTGGGATTCGGCGATCGCAACGAGTTCTTCAAAGGTCCGGTTCATTCAACTCCTTGGCCGCGGTCCGGCGCGGTTGTCGTTTCCGGGCGCGGATACGGCGGCCCCACGATCGCCAGTTCGCTCTCCTCGACCCAGCCGCGCTCGCCATCGACATTGCGCACCCGGACCCAGCCATCGCGTCGGGAATCGATAACGACCCGGTCGCCCGGCATCAGCGCAAAGCTCGTGCTTTGCGATTCGCCCAACCCGAATCGAACGGGTGTGTCGTCGCGCAACGCCACCGCCAGCGGCGGCGGATGGTGCTTGACATACGCGGACGTGGCAAATGCCGCCGCCGCCAGCGCCAACACGATGGCGGCGCGCGTCAAGTGTGCGTTGGGTCGCCAGAGGCGCAGCGCCAGCACTATCCAAAGCGCCAACCAGCATAGCATAGCCAAGCGGTACACCGCCCGCGGGCTCCAATTGTCGTGCCACATGAGGAGACCCTCTTGCCATGCGGGGGGCAACGGCCTGCCCCATTGGTGCTTCGTACTCGCGATGCAGAATTCGAGATTACGTCGCGCGGGTTCGTACGTCGGCTCCGTATGGAGCGCGCGCTCGTAATTTGCGATGGCTGCGCCCAACCTGCCCATCCGGTAGTACGCGTTTCCAACGTTGTAGAAGATCGGCGCTTCGACAACGTCCTCGGCTATGAGTTGCTCGTATGCGGAAACCGCGGTCGCGTAGTCACCCTGTTCGTACGCAGCGTTACCGCGCTGAAACGCACCGTCGTAGGCGCTGGTTGCTCCGAACGCGATCGCAACGAGTAACGGTACGGTCACGCGGTTCGCCCTCCTTGCCTAAGGAACTCGTTCAGCCTGTGCATTGCCGACTCGGCGCCTTGAATCAATGCGTCGGTCTCGTCCGCGGACAACTCGGCGGCCGCATACCGCGCGCGTTCGCACGCTCTCAGGATGCGCGTGAACGCGTCTGCGACCTCGGACGGGACTCGGCGGGCTTCGAGCAGCAGGTGCGCTTCCGCCGAGGTCATTCCGGTCTCCGGCAAGTCGAATTGGTCGGCGATGTAACCCGTGACCGCGTGATATAGCCTGTCTGCCGCGTTTGTCGCGCGCCGCGCTCCCGCGAGCCGCTCAGTCCCAATCCGCAGCGCACCGTGTGCGCGCGCAAACGCGCGGTCTGTCGCGAACCGCCGCTGGCGGCGAAGGAATAACGCGAACGCCGCGTAGGCCGCCACAGGCGTTACGTAGCCCAGTGCGGTCGGAACGGCCAAATCGCCACGCGGACCCAGGGAACCGGCCGCAGTGTCTATTTCGAGTATGTCGGCCCCGATCGAATGCGCAGGGTTTTCTGTTCCGCCCGCACCCGCGATGATCTGCTCTTCCGCCTTGGCCGTAGACCGGACGTGAAGTACCAACGGCTCGGTCTTTGCCGTCTCATAAGCGGCCTTCTTGGGATCGAAGTAGACGTACGACAGCGCGGGAAGCGGAATGTCGCCGGCGCGTTGTGGAGTCAGCTTGTACAGCAGATTCTGGCCGTTGGGCCCCGACACCTGTGTGGCCAGATTCACACGCTGCGGCTCGTCGACGTATATCCCGTCGATCGACGGCAATCGTGGGGTCCCGATCGCGTCGGGGTTTCCGTCGCCCACGATTCCCACTGTCAGCGTGACCGGAACACCCACGTCCGTCGCCTTGCTCGAAAGGGACGCCGCCACTTCGTACTTGCCGACGCTGCCCGAAAATCCGTTCGGAGGAGGCGGAAGCGGTTTTACGGAAATGGAAAATGGATCGGTCTTAGCTTGCCGCCCTCGCGCGATGCCGCGATACGCCATCTCGCAGCTCCATGTCCACGGACCCACCCGCAACTCGCCCGACGACGTTGGAAAGAGAATCTGCGAAAACGTCACGACCTTGTAACGGCGCCCATCGCGCAACGCTATGCGCTCCACCGGCTGTCCCGGCTCGCGTGGAAGCGCATAGAACCCCGTCAGTTCTGGAAATCCCGTCGGTTCGTACCGCACGCGCGCGCCTTCGAGTATCCATACTTCCATTGTGAGCGTGATGGCCTCGCCTTGATACGCCTCCGTCTTGTCCGTCTTGATCTGCGTGAAGAGCACTTGGTCTCCCGCAACCGATCGTGACGAAACATCATCGGGCTTCGGGCTTTCAAGCACCGTGACCCGGATCGGTTGCGACTCGACCTTTTCACCGTCCACCTCGGCCTTGAATGCTGGGATGACGAGTTCTCCCGGGCGTTGGGGCGTGACGAGATATCCGTAGGTGAGCGTTGACGTCAAGCGTCCATTCACAAAGTTGACCTGCGTGCCGGAATAGTTCGGTTCCTCGGAAATGGAAGCCCCATCGATCGCGGGGAGTTCGATATTCGCGAGTTCGCGCCCTTCGATTACGACAATCACCTGAAAGGGCACGCCTTTGGTAAATGCCGAGGTGTCCGTAGAAGCACTGATAGACGCGGCGTGCGCGCAACACCCGGCCGCAAACCAAATCCAAATTCCGCACCGCGCCGTCCGCCGCATTACCACCAACCGGAAGATCGCACACGCGCCGTGCGCGAGCCCTTTCGCAGGTCCTTCTGCATTTCTTTGTCGAGGTTTTCAAGTGATTGCAGGAGCGCCTCGACGGACTGCTGGTCCGGCGTGGGCGATTCGCCGTCTTGCGGAGGTTGGCTCATTTCCTCCTCGGAGGCGCCCGATTCTTCGCGCTGGTTGTCGCCCGTGTTTTGCTGGTCCTTCGGTTGTTCCGTCCGATCGGGACTCGACTCGCTTTCCTCGTCTTGCTGCTCTCGGTCTTGCTGTTGCGGTTGGCTTTCCGGCTGCTGACCGCCGGGTTCCTCGGAGGAATCGTTCTGCTGTTGCTGCTGTTGGTCTTGACTTTCCCCGCTCTGGTCGTCCTGCTGCGGCGAGTCGTCGCCGCCCTGCTGCGGGGGCGTGGGAGGCGGCGTCTTCTTCAGCATGTAGCGGAGATGGTCGATGTTCTGTTTCGCGCCCGCGTTGTCGGGGTCGGACTTCAAGACGTCCTCGTATGCGCGGATCGCCTCCTGAAACGACTTGGCGCGGTCCGCGGCCGCGGCGCCCTCGCCGCTGGCCTTGGCGATTTCCGCCAAGGAATTGGCGCGGTTGAAGGCGGCGCGTGTGGCGACCGTGGAATCGCCACCTTGAATCGCTCGATCGAACGACGCGATGGCTTCCGACATCGCACCCGGTTCGTTCTTGGCCTCGTCGGAGTTGAGCGCGCGAACACCCTTCTCGTATTCAGCGCAACCGATGTTGTACTGCACGACCGGCGAATCGGGATGATCGACCTGGATTTGATGATAGGCGTCCAGCGCCTTGTCCACCTCGCCGCTGCGCAGCAGGCCGTTGGCGCGGAGAATGCGGTCATGAAGCGGCTCCGCCAGCGCATTGAACGATAGCGGCGCTACGGACGTGAACAGTACAAGGAGAAGGCGGAGCGTCTTGAATTCTGGATTTTGGATTTTGGATTGAAGACCGGTTCGCGAAACACGGCGATCGCGCATTTCTGTTGAAACATGGGCAACCGTATCACACGGTCGTAGCACGGCCGCGCAATCCAAAATCCAAAATCCAAAATCCAAAATTCCCTTACGCATATTCGGCCCCGTCAACACCTGCCGCGCGCTGCTTCCGTTCGCGCCAACGACGCCACCACGGCATGATCGCCAACCAAACCCCTTCCGCCGCGAACGCCGCTATTGCGGCGGCCAACGGCCATTGGTATCGATTTACCAAACGGAGGCGCAATTCGCTGCTGGTATCCCGCGTCGATAAGGTCGCGAAGCGCGAATAAAGTTCGTCGATGTCCCATGTGTCTGCCACGGAACGCGCATACGCGCCGCCGCCTTCGAGCGCAATCTGCTTCAACGTGCCCTCGTCCAGAGCGGAACGATGCGGTTTCGTTGGATCATGTTCGGATGTGCCGCGCCGCCCGTCCTTCAAGTACCGTGCCATGAAATCCGGCATCATCACCTCGGCCCCATCCGGATCGCCGATGCCCAGAACGAACACACGCGCGTAATTTGACGCTTCCCGGGCCGCCTCGATGCCGTCGCCCTCCAACTGCTCGCCGTCGGATATAAGTAAAATCGCCCGCGAGGCCCGATTGCTTACCCCCGCGTCCTCGTCTTCCTTCGCAAAGACCTTGATCGCCGCCTGCATGGCCGCCGCGATGTTCGTGCCTTCCTCGCTGATCACGTCCGTGTCCATGCTGTCCAACACCGTGCGAAAGTACCGATGATCCAGCGTCAGCGGACTCTGAAGTTGCGCCGCGCCCGAAAACGCGACCAGCGCAAAGCGGTCCGCCGGCGCCTTATCGAGCAGCAACGCGATCTTTTGCTTCGCGCGCTCCATGCGGTTTGGCAGCGGACTCTTCGCGCGCATGCTTTCCGATGTGTCCAGCAGAATGATGAAGTCCCGGCTGTGCTTGGTGATTTCGCGCAGCGACTGCCCCCAATGCGGCTGCGCAACCGCGACCGCAAGCGCGCCCACGCCCAATAGCGTGAACCACGCCAGCGGCCTGCGCGCGGATGCGTCCAACCCCGCGAGTAGACGGGGCGCAAGTTTCGCCTCGACGAACCGCGCAATACGGCCTTGGCGCTGGCGTTCCATGACGTTCAAGCTTACGTACAGGCAAACCAGCGCAAACGCGGTCCCTGCGAGCCACGCGCCGTAGTACGGTATGCCGAATTCGATTCCCATGGCTTACGGCACCGGCTCGAACCACGTGCGGCGGACCGCGATCGATCCCATCACGAACAGGCCGCCGAGGACCGCCCACGGAACGAACGCTTCCTTGTATTCGTAGTAGTCGCCCAACTCGATCGTCGTCGTTTCGAGTTGGTTGATTTCGTCGTACGCGCCTTCGAGCGACTCGTAATCCGTCGCGCGGAAAAAGCGGCCCTCCGTAATGCTCGCGATGCGCTCCAGCGTTTCCGTGTCGATAGGCATGCGTTGCGCCCCAAGCAGTCCCGCGAACCCCGATTGCGGGACAACGGCGTCATCGGAACTCCCCGCGGCGATCGTGTACACCTTGATGCCAAATTCTTTCGCAATCTGGGCGGCGGTAAAGGGATCGAGATCGCCGAAGTTGTTCCGGCCGTCCGTCAACAAAATAATGACCTTTGCCTTCGCCTCGGACTTCCGAAGTTTGCTCACGGCCAGGCCGAGTGCCGACCCGATGGCCGTCGCCTTTCCCGTATCGTCCATGTCGATGGATGCGTTCTGGATATCGTATTCCAGAACGTCGTAGTCGACCGTCAGCGGCGTTTGCGTCCACGCATACTTCGCGTACAACACGAGACCCATCCGGTCGAGACCGAACCGCTGCTCCGGGTTTTGCTTGCGATTCGAGATGAAATTCGTTACCGCCTCCTTCGTGACGTCAAGTCGCGACGCCCGTATTCTCCCGCCGACAATATCGAGGGCGGACATGCTTGCCGACACATCGATGCACAGCATGATGTCGATGACCTCGCCCTCGTCCTTCTGTACGGCGAGGCCCTGCAGCGGACGCGCGAGCGCGACGAGCAACAACAGCAGACCGATCGCCCGCGCGACGGCGGGCAGTCTGCGGAGTAAGAGTCCTTGCGGATGGCGTATGCGCGCGAGCGTTTCGCCCGTGGATACCGTCACCGCGCCCGGCGCGCGCGCCAACCATTCCGCGGCGATGAGCAACGGTATCGCTAGCGCGAACCACAGCACCCACGGGTGCATCAGCGTGTGAAATCGAAGCTGCTCCATCACGTTGGCGATCATGCCGCCGCCTCCTCGGGCGCCGGGGCGGGCACGGTCTCTTCGACAAACCGCTTCACGTCGGTATAGTTGCGCGCCGCGTCGTCCATTGTCGGCTCGAACTTCGCGAATTTTACGCGGTCCGAATAGCGCAGGAACGACGCAAGCATCCGCTGCTGGTCGTCGCTCAGCGCGCCGCCGCCGGCCGCTTCCGCAAGGAACTCGGGCGTCGTCCGCTCCGGCGCGCGAAGGTCGAATCGATCCTCGATGTAGTGACGCAGTATCGCCGACAGTTCAACGTAGTACGCATCAAGCCTTCCGCTGTCTCGCAGCCCTTTTGCTTCCAGCGCGGCCAATCGCGAAAGGGCCGTCTCCCACGGAGGCACGATGCGCTGCGGTTTCGCGGGACGCTGCCGCTTGAACCAGCGGTACAGCACAAATGCAGTCGTCGCGATGACTGCCGCCGCCGCGATTCCAGCCCAGAACTGCCAGTACTCCCAAAATCGTTTCTTCACGTTCAGCGGGTCAAGGATCGGCGCCATTTCCTGTGCCTGCGCTTCTTCCTCCGGGGTCAATTCGCGCACCTTAATCTCGGGGGAAGGTAGCGTGATCGTATCGCCGTCCTTTACGCGGATGATGACCGGCTCCGGCTGAAAGCTTCCGGGTTCAGCTTTTGGCGATTCCAGCGTGTATTGGTGCGTCGTCCGTTTGCGCCCGTCTGGCAGCGGTTCCGTCTTGATCACGACATCACCGAACGGCTGCAAGCCGCCGAGGTGGTCCATCACGTCGTCGACAGTCACTTCCGCGTCAGCGGGCGCTTCGATGACCACGGCGAACGAAACCGTCTTGTGCCACGGGATTTCCTTGGGTTCGACTTCCAGCCGCGCGTCGACTTCCCCCGCTGCGTGCGCGACGCTCGCTATCACAGCGACTGCGGTAAATAGGAAGCACCATCGGCGCATAACTACCGCCTCACACCACAAAGCGCTTCTCGCGCATCCGGAAAAACCGGTACAACTCATCGACGTAGGGGCGATCTGTGCGCACATGTATCGCGTCCACGCGCGTCCGCCGCAACATCATGTCGCGCTCCCCCGACCGTTTTGCCGCGGCTTTGGCGTATTCCTGCCGCACGGACGGATTGCTCGTGTTGACCAACGTCTCCCGGCCGGTTTCGGCGTCGCGCACGGAAAGCAGCCCAACGTCCGGCAGCGCGCTCTCGCGCGGATCGGACACAACGACCGCGACGACATCGTGCCGCTTGTTCGCCACCCTTAGTGCAGATTCGTAATCGTTCGCCATGAAATCGGAGACGAGGAACGCGACCGAGCGCCGCCGCGTCACACCATTTAAGAAGTGCAGCGCGCCGGGTATGTTCGTCTTTCGTCCCTTCGGTTGGAAGTAAAGAATCTCGCGGATAACCCGCAGCACGTGCCGCCGCCCTTTGCTCGGCGGCACATACAATTCAACGTCGTCTGTAAAAACGATCAGACCGACCTTGTCATTGTTCTTGATCGCGGAGATCGCGAGCACCGCGCACAACTCCGCCGCCAACTCGTTCTTGAATCGCCGCACGCTGCCGAACCGCCCCGAACCGCTCGCATCCACCACGAGCATCACCGTCAATTCGCGCTCTTCGGCCAGCAGTTTCACGTGCGGCACGCCCGTCCGCGCCGTCACGTTCCAATCTATCGACCGAATCTCGTCCCCCGGCACGTACTCCCGCACCTCGTGAAACTCCATCCCCTGGCCTTTGAACACGCTTTCATACTGGCCCGTAAAAATGTCGTTCACGATCTTGTTCGTCCGGATTTGGATCCGGCGAATTTCCTGCATGATTTCTTGCGGGATCATATCGAATCTCGGCTACGGCACAGGCACCGTGTCCAGCACCATCCGAATAATATCTTCGCTTGCTTTACCTTCTGCTTCCGCTTCGTAGGTGATGATGACGCGGTGGCGCAGGATGTCCATCGCCACTTGCTTCACATCGTTGGGATAGACATTGCCTTCGCCTTGGAGGAAGGCCTGCGCGCGCGCGGCGGCCTGCAAGTAGATAGTCGCGCGGGGCGACGCGCCGTACTCGATCAGATGTTTGATCGGCATGCCATACGCATCCGGTTGGCGTGTCGCCTGCACAATATCGACGATGTAATTCTTCGCCTTGTCGTCGACATAGATCTGATTCACGACTTCGCGCGCATGCAAGATTTCATGCTTCGTCACCACCGTGTCCACGCGCGCCTCGTGCAACATATCCACGCGATCCATGATTTCGCGCTCTTCGGCTTTGCCGGGGTAGCCCACGCGCAACTTCAGCATGAAGCGATCTACCTGCGCTTCGGGAAGGGGGTAGGTGCCTTCCTGCTCGATCGGGTTCTGCGTCGCGAGGACCATGAACGGCTCTTCGAGCTTGTAGGTCTGATCCCCAATAGTCACCTGCCGTTCCTGCATCGCTTCGAGCAACGCGCTCTGCACCTTCGCCGGCGCTCGATTGATCTCGTCCGCAAGGATGATGTTTCCGAAAATCGGCCCCTTCTTCGTCGTGAAGTTCCCGTCCTTCGGGTTATAGATGAGTGTCCCTATAAGATCGGCGGGGAGGAGGTCCGGCGTGAATTGAATCCGGCTGAACTGGCACTGGATGGCCCGCGCGAGAGTCTTGACGGCGGTCGTCTTCGCCAGACCCGGCACGCCTTCAACCAGCACATGACCGTTGGCTAGGATTCCGATCAGCAATCTGTCAACCATATACTGCTGACCCACGATGACCCGGCCAATTTCCTTCCGCAAGCGCTGCACAAACGATGCCTGCGCCTCTACATTGCGCCGGATCGCATCTACCGAAATACCCATTGCCGTCCTTTCCACACCCAGCCGCGATTCACGTCAAAAAGAATTGGGATTCACAATAGCCTTGTAAGCCGATGGTACCACACGAACTACCCCTGTGTGCGAGGCCGAGGCCCCGCCAGACACGAAAATTCCCCGAGAACGGGCGAGAAGCCAGGCAGGGGTTGTGTGGGGTTGCACCTGGAGAGGGAACTGGTAGGTTCTGAGTTTGGGGAGGTCTCAAAACCATAGGGTGCAATCGTGGGTTACTGGCTCCTCGTGGTCACCGTCCTCGGGGATCTTCGTTGGTACGTGGTTTCACAAGACGCACCGAGTATCAGAGTCACTAGGTTTACGCTGATTCAAATTGTGTTGTGTCTGTGAGCCGCGCTCACAGCATAGTAGGAGCATACGCTATGCCGAAGCGCCGACGAGTCGTAAATCCTTTGTTTCCAATGACTGCGCGGCAAATCACCCCATGGGCGGCACCCCAGTTCGGGTTTGCGCACCACCTCCAACTGTTTTCGGGTTTTTTTCAGCCTGACCAAACCGGGTATGCCGGGAGATCGAACTCTATTGTCGGATTCTGAACAAGCTGCGCAAGAAGTCTTGCCCTTACTACCCGATGCCAAAACTCCATACCCGATTACCAATCCGCTAAACCCTATACCCTATACCCTATACCCCAAACCCTCGTGCACCCTCTGGTTGCGGCCCATAGCCGCGCTGTGTTCCGTATGTCTCCATAAATAGTGCGCCGCCGCCTCCTGTTCTGCTACCATAAATCGGGTGCTCTAGACTCGAAACTAACCTCAATCGCTTTACAACCGGTCTCGACCCGGATACTACGGCATCGAGCACGGGGGGAATTAGGGAGTTCATATCATGCGTACGCGTTCCGCGGCCTTCTTGGCTAGTATTTTCCTAATCGGTGCCACGCTCTTGGCTGGATGCGGCGAGACTACGCCGCCCCCCGCCCCTGCGGCGTCGGACGCGTCGTCCACAGAACCGGCCAAGCCCGAGCCCGCGCCGACCGCGGACACGACTCCAGCAGGCGAAACGAAGCCGGTTGAACCCGCCCCATCGTCCACCGAACCGGCTGCCCCCGCCGCGGAAGGCAAAGTGACGTACGATCTTACCCTGGAGACTGCAATTGTCTGGGCGGCATCGGTCCCCATCGGCACCCGTAAAGGCGGATGGGCCGACTTTACGGGTACAATTGAAGTCGAGAATGGAAACTTCGAGACGGCCAAGATCAGCGTCGAAGTGCAGATGGCGTCGGTGTTTTCCGACGCCGCGGAAATTACCGAAAAGATGAAGGGCGACGAGCACTTCTTCGCACCAGGCAAGTACCCCACCTCGACGTTCAAATCCACCTCCGTGTCGAAGACCGACACCGGCTACGACGTGACCGGGGACCTGACGATACGCGACAAAACCAAGTCGGTTGTGTTGCCGGTCACCGATCTCAAGATCGACGGCAAGTCGCTCACGTGCAAGTCCACGACGAAACTGAACCGCCACGACTTCGGGGTCGAGTACAACACGACCATCGGCGATTACGTGATCGAGGACCTGTGCGACCTGACGTTGGATGTGGTCGCCGAAGCGAAGTAGCGGCATCCGGCAAACGCCCGGCATCGTGGAGAGAGCAAGCATGGTGTTCGTTGTGACGGCCGTTCTGTGTGGCGCCGCGCAATCCAGCCTGCTCGTATCGACCGCGGACGTCGACCGCCTGAATAACGCCCTGCTCGTCGATGCCCGCCCGGCGGATGCGTACGCCGCGGCACACATTCCCGGGGCGCTGCACCTCGATGTTGCTACGCTCTCCGAAACCCGCGATGGGGTGGCGGGTTTGCTCAAACCGCTGGATGCCGTGCGCCGCATGCTCGGCGGCGCGGGGATCGATCCCGCAAAACGCATTGTCGTGTATAGCGCGATGGATACGCCGAGCGACCTGAGTAGTGTCGCGCGCCTGTTCTGGATTCTCGAATACGTCGGCTACCAGAACGTCGCCGTACTGGACGGCGGCTTCGCGAAATGGACTGCCGAAGGTCGAAAAACCGAGACCGGCGAATCGAAGGCGGCGCCGATTGAACTCCCGGAAATGACAGTTCGCGAAGACCGCCTCGCCACCGCTGCCAATGTGGACCTTTTGATTAAGGACAAGAAGGGCACGCTTGTTGACGCTCGCGGCGCCGATTACTTTCGCGGCGACAAGAAAACCGACGTCGTGAAAGCAGCAGGCCACATCCCCGGCGCCGTAAACCTGCCCGTAGACACGTGCGTGGCCGAAAGCACGGCGCTGAAGTCGTGGGAGGAACTGCAGGAGATCGCTAAGTCCAGCGGTGTGCAGAAGGGCGCGCCGGTCGTCACTTACTGCAACACGGGCCGCTCCGCGAGCGCGGCCTATCTCGTACTGCGCCTGCTCGGATACGAGAACGTCTCGATGTATGACGGCTCGATGGCGGAATGGACCGCCTCCGGCGGCCGCCCGGTGGAAACCGGCAAGTAGCTCAGTGTGGGGGAGGCCATGAAGTACCGCCGCTTCGGCAAAACCGAAATCGAGATTCCTGTCATTAGCTGCGGCGGCATGCGCTTTCAGCAGTCATGGAACAGCAACGACGACTACACCGCCGAGAACCAGCAAAACCTCGAAGCGACCATCCGTCGCGCCTTCAATCTCGGCATCAATCACTTCGAGACCGCCCGCGGCTATGGCACCAGTGAAAAGCAACTCGGCAATATCCTGCCCCAGTTGCCGCGCGAGGAAATCATTGTCCAAACCAAAGTCGGGCCCACCGCCGATCCGAAACAGTTCGAAGAAATCTTCAACTACTCGATGGGACTGCTGAAGCTCGACTACATCGATCTATTCGCCTTTCATGGCGTCAACAATGACACGATCTTCGAGCACACCAAAGCCTGCCTCGATACCGCCTTCCGCTGGAAGAAGGAAGGCCGCGTGCGGCATATCGGCTTCTCGACGCACGCGTCAACCGAATGCATCGTCAAGACAATCCAACTCGACTGCTTCGAGTACGTCAACCTGCACTGGTACTACGTCTTTCAGGACAACTGGCCCGCCGTGCTCGAAGCCGCCAAGCGAGACATGGGCGTTTTCATTATCAGCCCCAACGACAAAGGCGGATTGCTGTACAGGGAAAGCAGGCGCCTTGCCGACTTGACCGCGCCCTATCACCCGATGGTCTTCAACGGTCTGTTTTGTCTCGCGCGCCCGGAAGTTCACACCCTCAGTTGTGGTGCGTCGAAACCCGGCGACTTCGATATTCACCTGAAGACCGCCGAACTATCCGATCGTGCCGCCGAGATATCGGCCCCCATCGCGGAAATCCTCGATTCGGAGATGGAGCGCGTACTCGGGAAGGAATGGCTGAACACCTGGCACGTCGGTCTGCCGTCATGGGATCAAACGCCCGGCGAAATCAATATCCCGTGGATTCTTCGCTTGCGCAATCTCGCGCTCGCGTTCGACATGGTCGAATACGGAAAAATGCGCTACAACCTGCTCGGCCATGGCGACCATTGGTTCCCGGGAAACAAGGCCGACAAACTGGGCGAACTCGATCTGCGCGACTGCCTCAACCGCTCACCCCACCGCACACGAATCCCCGCGCTACTGGCCGAGACCCACGATCTACTCCAAGGCGCGGAACGAAAAAGGCTCCAAGAAGACTGATCCCAAAAGGCCCAGTCGCCGACCCGTTCGCCTATCCGGTGATTGTCGTCCGCCCTTTCCATCGAATCTACTGAGAATATCCCCCAAAATGCACTCCTCGTGTAAGCTCTTTAGCCCGCATTTCTACCCGCCCCACGACACCGCAGTGAGTGCGAAATCCTGCGGTGCGGTGAGAAATACTCACGAGTAAGCCCTATTAGTCCTTTCCGTCCTATTAGTCCTTTCGGTCCTATTGGTCCTATTGGTCCTATCCGTCCTATTGGTCCTTCCCGTCCTATTGGTCGTTCCCGTCCTATTGGTCCTATCCGTCCTATTGGTCCTATTGGTCCTCTCCGTCCTTTCCTTCACTCAACGAACGCAATTTTCGCCACCCGCCGTCGTAACCCCTCGTGAATTCTCCCATTGCTGCACACCAGCACCGTCGGCATTTTTCGCACTGGCTTGTTGTAGCGCAACGGCGCTCCATTAACGTCTGTCAGCTTCCCGCCGGCCGCTTCCACGGCGCAACTCGCCCATGCGTAATCGTGCTCGCCCGTGGTTGCTGAAGTCGTCGCGACGCAACCGTCAATCTCGCCGGTCACCACCTTGAATATCGCCACCGCGTTGTTCCCGAACTGGATGGGCGCAGAATGCAGGTCAAGAAAGCGCGGCGCATGCGTTGCAACGATCGGATGATCGTCCGCCGATTCCGAGACCGTGACGCGTCGCCCGTTCACGAATGCCCCCTCGCCAAGCTTCGCGTACAGCGTCACCGCCAGGGCCGGAAAATGCGCAACGCACTCCGTTGCGACGCCGTCTATGCACAACGCAACCAGCGTCCCGAACCCGTCCCGATTCGCCGCGAAATGCGCCGTCCCGTCGATCGGGTCCGCGATCCAAACGCGCGACGCGTTCAATCGTCCCGGCGCGTCCGCTGACTCCTCGGACAAGATACAGTCATCCGGAAACTGTGCCGAAATCTCTTCGTGCAGAAACGCATCGATCGCGAGGTCCGCGCTCGTCACCGGCGATCCGTCCGGCTTCGTCTTCAATTCAAACCCGTCTCGCCGAAAGTCCAGGGCGATGCGCCCCGCCTCCTCGGCCACACTGATCAACCACTGATTCATGCTGTACTCGATCCGGTCTCTGCGTGCCGGCTGCGTAGAAAGTCTAGCAGTCTATGTGCTACCCTGCTTCCAGTCAAAATACGCGCCCGTAGCTCAGGGGATAGAGCACTTGCCTCCGGAGCAAGGGGTCGGACGTTCGAATCGTCTCGGGCGCGCCATTTCTACTTTTGAGTGAGCCCACCGGCAACACCGGTGGGCGTTGGTTGTGGCGGGGTCGAGGTGCAACGGCGGGTAGGGGTGCCCACCGGAATCATGCCGCGCGAAAACCTGACGGGCGAACTGTGAAAAAGAACGGCGAACACAAACCCATCAAGAAACTGCTTGCCGCGAACCGGAGCGAGATCGCGATCCGCGTCTTCCGCTCCGCGCACGAAATGGGCATCCGCACCGTCGCGATCTACTCACACGAAGACCGGTACGCGCTCCACCGCCTGAAAGCCGACGAGTCGTATCCCGTCGGAAAACCCGGCGAACCCCTCCGCGCCTACCTGGATATCGATGGGATCATCGCCGTCGCCAAGCAGTGCGGCGTCGACGCCATTCACCCCGGCTACGGCTTTCTATCCGAAAACCCGGACCTCGCGCGCGCCTGCGTTAAGGCGGGTATCGCATTTGTTGGCCCGCCCGCGCGCATTCTCGAGCGCCTCGGCGACAAAATTGAAGCGCGCGAACTCGCGAAGGCCGCCGGCGTGCAAGTCCTGTCCGGCGGCTCGAAGCCCATTCGCGACCTGAAGGAAGCGCGCGCGCTTGCGGACAAGCTCGGCTATCCCGTCATGCTCAAAGCCGCAAAGGGTGGCGGTGGCCGGGGCATGCGCGTCGTGGCGTCCGCGAAGGACCTGCCCGATTCCCTGGCGCAGGCCCAACGTGAAGCATTGACCGCGTTCGGCAGTTCCGATGTCTTCCTCGAGAAATTTGTCGCGCGGGCGCGCCACCTCGAAGTGCAGTTGCTCGGCGATTCCCACGGCAACCTCGTCCACTTGTACGAACGCGATTGCTCGCTCCAGCGCCGTCACCAAAAGGTCGTCGAGATTTCTCCCGCCCCCAACCTGCCCGAAGAAGTCCGCGACAAATTGTGCAATGCCGCGCTGGCAATAGGCCGCAGCGTCGGCTACGTCAGCGCCGGTACCGTCGAGTTCTTGCTCGATGTGGACACAAACCAGGTTTACTTCATCGAGGTCAATCCGCGCATCCAGGTCGAGCACACCGTCACGGAAGTGACCACTGGCGTCGATATCGTCAAAGCGCAAATCCTAGTCGCGCAGGGTGCGACATTGGCCGATCCCGGCATTTACCTGCCGAACCAGGAAAGCGTCGCCGTTCGCGGTTACGCGTTTCAATGCCGCGTTACGACTGAAGACCCGCTGAACCAGTTCGTGCCCGATTACGGCCGTGTCACGCACTATCGTTCCGCCGGCGGGTTCGGTATTCGTCTTGATGCCGGTACCGCATTTTCTGGCGCGACGATCACGCCGTATTACGATTCGCTCCTCGTAAAGGTCACCGCCTGGGCGCGTCATTTCTCCGACGCCACCCGCCGAATGGAGCGGTGCCTGCAGGAATTTCGCATCCGCGGCGTTAAGACGAATATCCCGTTCTTGATCAATCTTATCGAACACCCCGCCTTCATTCGCGGCGAGTGTACGACGCGGTTCATCGACGAAACGCCCCAACTCTTCCAGTTCCCCCCGGCGCGCGATCGCGCAACGAAATTGCTCACGTATCTCGGCAACGTCATCGTGAACGGCCACCCGGTCGTCAAGAATCGGCCGGTGCCCACGCGGCGCGATTCGCCCGTACCGCCATGCGTCGACGAAACCGTGCCGCCGCCGCCGGGTACGCGCCAGCGTCTGCTCGAACTGGGGCCCGAAAAATTCTGCGATTGGGTCCTGAAACAAAAGCGCCTGCTGCTCACCGACACCACGTTTCGCGATGCGCACCAGTCTCTGCTCGCGACGCGCATGCGCACCTACGACATGCGGGAAATCGCCGACGCCTACGCGCGGCTCGCCCCGGAAATGTTCTCGATCGAAATGTGGGGGGGAGCCACGTTCGACACGGCAATGCGCTTCCTGAGCGAGTGCCCCTGGCAGCGCTTGGCCGAGCTGCGCCAGCGCATTCCAAACATTCTGTTCCAAATGCTGCTGCGCGCCTCGAACGCCGTCGGCTATACCAGCTACCCCGACAACGTTGTTCGCGCGTTCTGCAAGGAATCCGCCGCGGCGGGTATCGACTTGTTCCGCATTTTCGACTCACTGAACTGGGAGCCAAACCTGCGCGTCGCGATCGACGCCGTGCGCGAGTCGAACATGCTCGCCGAAGTCGCGATTTGTTACACCGGCGATATCACGAATCCCGCGCGATCCAAATACAGCCTCGACTACTATGTCAAACTCGCCAAAAGGCTCGAGGCCGCCGGCGCGCATATCCTCGCCATAAAGGACATGGCGGGTCTCTGTAAGCCGTTCGCCGCCGAACTGCTCGTGCGTACCCTGAAAAAAGAAATTAGTATTCCGATCCATTTCCACACCCACGACACCAGCGGTGTGCAGGCGGCATCGATCTTGAAAGCCTCCGATGCGGGCGTCGACATCGCTGACGCCGCCAGTGGCCCAATGTCGGGTCTGAGTTCCCAGGCCAATCTCGACTCACTCGTGGAATCGCTGCGCTTTACACCACGCGAGACCGGCCTCAAACCGGACAACCTGCGCAAATTGGCGTCGTACTGGGAACACGTGCGCGAGTTGTACGCCGCATTCGAGACTGGACAGAAGGCCTCGACGTCAGAAGTCTACGTCTATGAGATGCCGGGCGGTCAGTACACCAATCTCTACGCACAGGCGCAGGCGCTCGGCGTTGCGGACCGTTGGCCCGAAGTCTGCCAGATGTACGCCGAAGTGAACCAACTCTTCGGCGACATCGTGAAGGTGACGCCGTCATCCAAAGTCGTGGGCGACATGGCCCTCTTCATGGTCGCGAACAATTTGACGTCAAAAGATGTGCTCGATTCGAACCGCGAATTGGCCTTCCCCGAGTCCGTCACCGATCTCATGATCGGCAGACTTGGTCAGCCCCCCGGCGGGTTCCCCAAAAAACTGATGCAACGCGTATTGCGCGGCCAGAAGCCCGTCAAGGGGCGCCCCGGCCAGAGCATGACGCCCGCCGACTTCGAGAAAACGGCAAAAAATCTTTCGAAAACGCTGGGCAATCAGCCGTCCCATCGCGACGTACTCTCGTACCTCCTCTACCCGCGCGTGTACGAGGGCTTCGCGCGTCATCAGAAGGAGTATTCCGATACAAGCGTGCTGCCGACGCCCGTCTTCTTCTACGGCTTGCAGCCGGGCGAAGAGACCGCATTCGAGATCGAGCCCGGCAAGACCCTGATCGTCAAACTGGTCACCATTGGCGAGCCGCATCCCGACGGAAAGCGGACCGTCTTCTTCGAACTGAACGGGCAGCCGCGCGATGCGACCGTCATCGATCACT
Organism: Candidatus Hydrogenedentota bacterium; assembly: GCA_013359265.1. Lineage (NCBI taxonomy): Bacteria > Pseudomonadati > Candidatus Hydrogenedentota > Candidatus Hydrogenedentota bacterium. The sequence continues at coordinate 47,252 of JABWCD010000013.1, read as the reverse complement.
CGCTCGAATCCGAGATCGTGAAGCACCCCAAAGCCGATCCGTCGGACCCCGATCAGATTGCCGCGCCCATGCCGGGGCTGATTGTGAACGTCGCGGTCCAAGTTGGCGACCAGGTCGCTGAGGGACAAAAGCTGCTCACGCTGGAAGCGATGAAAATGGAAATGACCATGTACTCGCCGCGCAACGCGCGAATTGCGGAAGTCCTGGTCAAGCCCAAAACGCAAATGGAGGCGGGCGATCTGCTCGTTCGGCTGGAATGACCGCCGCGCGCAGACGCACCGAGCGCGTCGTCTTCTCGCTGCCGCGAATCAAGCGCGAAACGTTTGTACGACAGGCCGAACTGCATCGGACGATCGATTCCACCAATACCCGCGCCATGGAGTTGGCTGCGCTCGAATCAACAAAACTTCCCCTATTGGTGCTCACCGAGAATCAGACTGCAGGGCGTGGCAGAGGAAGCAACGTGTGGTGGTCCGCGCCCGGCGCGCTCACGTTTTCCCTCGCGCTCGACCTTTCCGGCAACGATACCTCACCCGAGTCCTGGCCACGCTACGCGTTGGCGTCGGCCGTTGCGGTGTGCGACGCGCTGGAATCGTTCGCGCCCGATGCCTCCTTCGGCATCCGCTGGCCAAACGACGTGTGTCATGGCCTGCAAAAGATATGCGGCATCTTGCCGGAACTGTGCATGGCGCAGGCGCCGCGGCTTGTATTGGGCGTCGGCATTAACGCCAACAATACGACCTCGGCCGCTCCGGCAGAACTGCGTGACTCCGCGACGTCCCTCTTCGATCTGACCAGACGAAGGTCGAATGTCACCGCGCTGCTGATCGCGGTCTTGCGGCAGTTGGAATCTCGATTCAACGCATTGGCGGCTGCCGATCCAGCGCTTTCGCGTTCGTGGTCCACGCGTTGTTTGCTTCGGGACAAAACCGTGCGCATTGCGTTCGACGATATTGAAACGGAAGGACGATGCGCCGGAATCGACGCCGATGGCGCGCTGCTCCTAAGCACTACGTCAGGCCAGCAACGGTTTTACGGCGGGACGCTGTCGTACATCAGTGTGTCGTAGCGGCGTATCTTCGCCTGCGGGGGGCCATTCAAATCAATCCGGCCAAGCCGGGACCAATTGCACGCATATTTCTGCTGGCCCGGGCTTGCCCTCGACGCGAACTAGGAGCCGCTGCACGCCCTTGTTTTGTTTTTGCGGCGGGTCTTGCGTGCACGGTTCCGTTGAAAAACTCGCTCCCGTCGGTTCCAGTATTCGTGCGCGCAGCTTTTTGTCGCGCAGGGTCAGCACAGCGATGCCGTCCTGACCCACTTCGATCGCCGCGTCCGTCGTCATTGCCCAAACCAATTCGGCAGGCGCGGCCAAATCGAATCGGTCCCGCACAACAACTGCGCGCCGCTGGTCCGTCAACGCAATCTCGCGCTTCACACTTTCCACACGATCCTTGTATGCATCCGTCAGATCGAGAGACACACGCGCGCCGTCCGGCGACGATTGGAAATCAATCACCGATACCTTCGCGGCTTCGTCCTGTCCCTTGCCGCCCACGAGCGGCACGCTGTGGCTTTCGCTGATGTTGCGGTAATACAGCCATCGCTTGCCGCCTTTCTTCTTGTCGAAATACCCCGGCAGGTTGTAATCGTCGGAGCCGAGGTCGCGCGCCCAACGCTCGCCCAAGGCATCCAACTCGAAGTTGCCGAGATCGAGATGCCCGTGATTCACCTGGTTGTACCCGCCTTTCACTCCGACGAACAGCGCGTCCGGATCGTCCCACGCGCTGCGCATAACGATGATATCCACCGTGCTCTTGAACCAACGATCCAGATCGCGGGGCGTTGATGCCTGCCCTGACGTCGGCACATACCAGACGATGTGCTCTGCTGACGCGCGCGAATCCGCCAGCAACGCGTGCTCGGCATCGGCGATCGCCGCGTCCCTGAAATGCCGTGCGAGCCAAAACATGCACGGCATCGGCTTGTGCGTGGCACGTTCGCCGCTGTCGGCGTAATTCAGGAACAGACCGGCAGGCCCCGTCGTGTACCACGGAAAGTGTCCCGTAGCCCGCAGTCCCGGCATGTCACTCAACCCAAAGTCCGTCCCAAGCGCCGTTTGTAGTGCACACAGACCGTACGCCGTGTATCGCGTCGCGTAATGCCAGTAACTCGGCCCCTCCGTCCATGCGCCGTCGGGATCGTACGCGCGCAAGGCCCTCGGCATCGATCGCACCGCGCGCGGGACAATGAACTGCGCGAATTCTGGATCTGTATCCGCAATCGCCAGTGCGCCCACGATCATCCCGGCGTTGCAGACCTGGTTCCAGTTGAATTCGGAGATTGTCCACCATCCTCCCTTCTTGTATACCTCGATGCCGGGTTTCATGCCTTTTTCGATCAACGCCGCGCGGATGACTTTCTTGGACTCGTCGCTCAGCCAATCGTAGAGCCAGTCGTAACCTACGCCTACTGCGTGCGACATTTCTGCCGTGTCGAGAAAGTGCGAAGGGTTCCAGTCGGGAAACGCCGAAACGGCCAGCAAGTTCGATTCGGCGGCCTTCGCGTATCGTTCGTCCTGCGTCCAACGGAAGGCCAATGCCAGCACATAGACTCGATCGAGACACTCCCTGCTCACGGACAGCAGTCGAGGCCCAATCAGCTTGTGCGCTAACGCCGGTTTCGTAAGCGCCCTGTCCGCGTCGTCCTTTACCTGCGAAGCATACCGCTGCAATGCTACGTCGGACTCGTACCGCGATTTGAGTTTGCCTAGGTCCTCATTGCTCAGCATAAGCCGGGGATGACTTCTCTCCAGCGTGTCGAGGACCGACTCTTCGGTCGGCGGCGTGACGTCGCCCAAAGCCGCCAAGCCCCACAATGTCAGAATGACGATTCGACTGATATGCGTTTTCATTACAATACCCCCATTTATCAATCCGCACGCACTGCATAATTGCTCCATTGAGAAACACTTCGCAAACAACGGGTCACCCGTCCACTTCGATGCAGGTTCCTCATTAGTACTGTGCAATTTTGCCGCTTGCTATTGTCTTTTTGCGCACGTGCTCGATACCCGTCCTCCGATGCCAATCTGGCGAAGGAGGATCGTGCTCGAAATCCTAATCGAATGTCGGCCTGCGTCTTCAATGCCGTCCATCTTGTCCATCCCGTCCATTCGGTCCGTGATGTTGCATTCGTCCGTTTTCTGCTCGCTACCGCGCGTCCATGCCGATATGGTCCGCATCCGCCGCCAAATCCACCTCCAAGCCCAACTGCCGCCCCTCCCATTGCTCACATTGCACGCATTGCTCCCATAGGCCCCAGCTCCGGAACCCGATTTGCGATTCCCGGTAGTTGCTTGTGCCTACGCCCCGCTGTGCTATCATCTGCCCGGTGCGATCCCAGTGACTGCTTCCGCCCGCGCGGTGCATCGGCGGCGGAACGGGTTTCGCCCGAATTATTGGCATTTCCGAGGTTGAGCATGCAGGCGGAAGACAAGGAATACCCGGCACGCCAGACGCGGGCCGACCAGGCGGAAGAGTCCGAACGCCTCGAAGCCATCGCGATGACCGGCCGGGGTATCGCGCACGACATCAACAATCTCATGGAAACCGTCCTTGGAAACGTCGCCCTGTTGCGCGGCGATCTCAATGACGACCATCCCCGAGTTGCTACGCTCGAAGCCATCGAGAAAGCCGCCGAATTGGCCGGCAACCTGACCCAGCGCATCCTTGCGGTTACCCAAGGCGCCGAACGCAAGCCCGAGCCGGTCAACCTTAATTCGATCGTGTACCATCTGCTTCTCGTTGAAGAAACCAGGCTCGCGCCCAGCGTCCGCATCGTGCGCCACATCGACCCCGACCTCTGGCGCGTGCTTGCCGAACACACGGCAATCGCGCAGGTCGCCTTGAACCTCGCAACCAATGCCGTCGACGCTCTGAACGGAAAAGGCCGCGTGACAATACGCACGCGCAACGTCGTGCTGGACCACGGATCGATACCAGAAGGTTCGGGACTTCGCCCGGGCGCATACGTGCTGCTCTCCGTCGAAGACGATGGAGAAGGCATGTCGCCGCTAACGCTCGCCAAAGCGTACGATCCCGGCTTCACGACGCGCGACGGCCACCACGGCCAAGGTCTCGCGACGGTCCAAAAAATTGTCGCCCGGTATAAGGGCCACGTTCAGATCAACAGCTTCGTCGGCAAAGGTACGGCCTGCCGCGTGTATCTACCCGCAATCGATTCCGCGAAAGCTCCACGTCCCGCACCCTCGATGTCGGTCCCGGCGGGTGAAGAGACCGTCCTCGTAGTCGATGACGAACGCATGATTCTCGAAGTTACGGCGGAAACCCTGCGCCGTCTCGGCTACCGTACGCTAACCGCGCGAAATGGTCAGGAAGCTGTCGACGTCGCCCGGTCGCACGACGGTCCGATTCATCTCGTTCTGCTCGATATGTCCATGCCCGTAATGGGTGGCGCGGACGCGTTTCCCCGTATCAAGGCGATCCGGCCGGAATCCCGCTTCATCGTTTGCACCGGATTCGAACAGGAGTTGATCTCCAGCCATCTGCTCGAGGCGGGCGGCGTGGATTCCTTCCTGCTAAAACCATTCCGGCTGTCCGCGCTCGCCCACGAAATCCGCAAGGTGCTCGACAAAGCCGACGCCGCGTAGACAGACCTTTTTGGCCTGCAATTGGCGCCGTCGCTCGCGTAACTCCCGATCGTCACGCTTACGCCCAACTTCATTTTCCCCTCCGCCCCCTGCTAAAATAGGTTGTTTCTATTGATAGAAAGCCGCCTAAAATGTCCTTTGACCAACTCGATCGTTTCAAAGTCCACTGCAAACCGCTCAAGGAACGCCCGAACAAAGTCCATATTGATACGGACCACGTCCCTCCCGACGCGAAACCCAATCCGCTCGGCGCCGGCGGAGATGCCGCGGTCAAGGAAACTGTCACTCGCCTCGTGAAAGCCCGTGAGACCGGCGCCTCGCGCATGCTCGCGTTCGGCGCGCACTCGATCAAAAACGGCCTCGCTCCCGTATTTACAAAACTGATCGAGGACGGTTGGATCACGCATCTCGCTACGAACGGCGCGGGCATCATTCACGACTGGGAATTCGCGTTTCAGGGCCACAGCAGCGAGGACGTCCGCGCGAATGTCGCGAAAGGCGAGTTCGGTACCTGGCACGAAACTGGCTTCTACATCAATCTCGCGATCCTGGTCGGGGCGTACAGGGGACTCGGCTACGGTGAAAGCGTCGGCGCGCTCGTCGAAAACGAACGGCTCGACATCCCGTCCGAGAAGGAACTCGTGGACACCGTAAAAACGCTCGTCGATTCCGACTCCGATCGCGCAGCCGCGGCAGCCGATCTATTGACCCACGTGCGCGCGTTCGATCTGAACCCGGGACGCCTGGCCGTCCCCCACCCCTACAAGAAGTACGGCCTGCAATCCGCCGCGTACCGGCTCGGCATTCCGTACACGGGGCATCCAATGATTGGACACGACATCATCTACGTCCATCCGATGAATCATTGTGCCTCAATCGGCCGCGCCGCCCAACGCGACTTTCTCTACTACGCGCATGGCGTGTCGAACATCGACGGCGGCGTATATATCTCGATTGGTTCCGCGGTCATGTCGCCGATGATATTCGAGAAATCGCTGTCGATGTCGCAGAACCTCGCAATACAAACGGGCGAACACATCGACAACCATTTCATGATGATCGTCGACCTCGCGGAATCGCATTGGGACTGGTCGAAGGGCGAGCCGCCCGCGGACAACCCCGATTACTACCTCCGCTACAACAAAACTTTCGCCCGCATGGGTGGGACCATGCGCTACCTCAGCGCCGACAACCGTGACTTTCTGTTGACGCTATGGCAGGCCCTCGCCGTTCTCTAAGGAGTTCCCCCGTTGAAACTCACGGATATTGAAACGCAAATTCTGGACGGCATGAAAGCGCGCCGCGCCGACCTCAACGGTTGCGTTGATGCAATCAACGCACTGCATCGCGTCCTCGTCAACATGTACGATGCCGGCGGGAAACTGCTGCTCTGCGGTAACGGCGGCAGCAACGCTGACGCCATGCACATAGCGGGAGAACTCTGCAAGAGCTTCGAGCGCAAACGCGCGCTGCCGGAAAAGTTTGCCGAAAAACTCAGGCCGCTGCCCTGCGGCGATGACCTCGCCAATCATCTCGAAGCGGGCCTCGCGGCGATCGCGCTGGGCTTCAATGGTTCACTAAAGACGGCGGTCGAAAACGACATCAAGCTGCGCGACATCGCCTTCGCGCAGGAAGCCGCCGCACTCGCCAAACCGGAAGACGTGCTAATCGGAATCTCCACGTCCGGCAACGCAACAAACTGCCTCATGGCAATGTCAGTGGTGAAGGCGATCGGCGGGACGGTTGTCTCGCTCACCGGCCCGAACGGCGGCAAGATGGCTGCATTCGCCGACATCGCCATCAAAGCCCCCGGCGATTCCGTAAAAGTGATTCAGGAAGCGCACCTCGTCATCTACCACACAATCTGCGCAATGATCGAGGCCCACTACTTCCCCGACCCACGCTGACCGCGGTCGAGGCTTCTCTACGGGGTGCCAGGCGTGACACGCTCCGTGATGAGCACCGGCGTGCCCTCGGGGATCAGGTCATACGCCGTGACGACGTCCGCATTCTTCAGCCGAACGCACCCGTGCGATGACGGCGTACCAATCTTTTCTTCCTCGTTCGTCCCGTGGATATAAATGAAACGACTGTACGAATCCACGTCGCCGCCAAGGTTCTTTCCAGGCTCCTCGCCGGTGAGCCACAGGATGCGCGTCAGCACGAGGTCTTCCTTCGTAACCTGCCCGGGCTTCCAGATTTCTTTCGTGGCCTGCGCACTGCGAAAGACTTGCCCCAACGGCGCGTTGGCCCCGACTTTTCTCTTCACCGAGTGCCAGCCCAGCGGCGTCTTGTGACTGTTCATCTTCGAGCCGGTGCCGTTCGCCGCGGTCGCGCACGGCGCCTGCCAAAGCACCCGGCCGTCGCGGATAATTCGGAGGATTTGCTCATCGACCGACACCCAAACCCCTAGGCCGCCACCGACCCAGCTTTCCCACTTGTGGCCCGCCAGGACCGCCAACTGGGCTTCTGGGAGCGATGGACTCACGGGGTCACCTGCCTCGCCCGAAGCGTCGCCTTCGTCGGCGGACTTCGCCTCGGCGATTTGCCGGGAGTCGGGGTTGGATGCTCCATAAGGCACTACGGCATATAGGGTTAACGCCGCGCAAACAAATGCGCTCGGCGCCGCTACATTGCGCACGAGCATACTTCTGGTACTCAAACAGTCCTCCGAAAACTCACACCCGCCTGATAATGCCGCGCAGACCGCGCGGTCAAGATGCCAATATGATAGCATATGCCAAATGCCGCCTTCACGCGCGGCCAGATACCGTCCAACGGCGGGGGAGAGTGGGGTATATGAGTGGGAGATTGCTCGTCGTGTCCGTGCTGCTTGGGTCAATGGCGTCGCACTTTGCGGGGGCCGAACCGCTGCAGGAGCTTGTGGCGAGCGCCAACGCGTTGCTCGAATCCCTCAACGACGAACAGCGCACCGCCGCGGCGCTCCCCTTCAATTCGGACGAACGCCTAAACTGGCACTACGTCCCCAAGGAGCGGCTCGGATTACCCCTCAAGAGCATGGACGAAAAGCAGCGCGGCCTCGCGCTGACGCTCCTCAAGACCCTGCTGAGCCATGAGGGGTTCGAGACCGTCGAGACGATTCGCAGTCTCGAAGACATCCTCAAAGTCATCGAAAACGATCAGGTCGGCCGCCGCGATTCCGACAAGTACTATTTCACCGTTTTCGGAAAGCCTTCCGATTCCGAAAACTGGGGCATCCGCTACGAAGGCCACCACATCTCCCTCCACTGGACCATCGTCCACGGTAAGATCGTCTCGACTTTTCCCCAGTTTCTCGGTTCTAACCCCGGCGAAGTGAAGGACGGCCCGAAGAAAGGCGCCCGCCCGCTCGGTATCGAAGAGGACCTCGGACGCAGCCTCGTCAAGGCTCTGGACGACAAGCAGCGCACGGAGGCCGTGCTCCAGCAGGACGTCCCGGCGGACATCATTACCGGCGCGTCCCGCGAAGCCTCTATCGAGGGAAATCTGGGGTTGGCCTACAGCGCGATGACGCCAGACCAACAGGGCACGCTGATCAGCCTCATTCAGGTCCTGGCAAACATACAACGTCCGGAATTCGCCGAACTGCGCATCGCGAAACTGCGCGACGCGGGCCTCGATAACATCAAGTTCGCTTGGATTGGCGGCTTCGAGAAAGGCCAGAAACACTACTACCGAGTTCAAGGCCCGACCTTCGTCATCGAATACGACAACACCCAAAACGACGCAAACCACATCCACGTCGTCTGGCGCGACTTCAAGGACGATTTCGGCATGGACTCGTTGAAGGCGCACTACGCCGCGCATGCCGACGCGGCGCATCCCGGCGACCACACGCACTAGCAATCTCGTCAGATGTCGATCCTTACACGACGCTCCGCAACGGCGCTCCTTTGGGTCGTTGGACTGGGCGTGTATCTCGTCGTTGTCGTAGTAGTCGGCTGGCGGCCAATCGCCGATTCGTTCGCTAGCGCGCGCCCCGGTCCCGTCGCTGCGATGGCGGGTGTTACGCTCGCGGCATTGTGGATTCGTGTTCTGAAATGGCGCGTCGTACTCGGACGCGAGGCGGATGCGGTCCCTCTCTTTTGGCTGTCCAAAGCGGCGGGGGAATGGTCGCCCGGGCGCATCGGCGAATTGTCGCCGCTGTTGCTTCAACGCTACCGCACGCCGCGTGTAGCGGCGTGGCTCGTCCTCGACCGCATTCTCGAAATGGTCACGACCATCGCCCTCGGCATTGCGGGGTTCCTGCTCGTCCGCGCTCCCAACCGCACCGCGATGCTCGCCGCCGCCCTGCTCGTCCTCGCCGCCATTACCGCCGCGTTGTTCGTGCTCGCGCAACGTCGGATATTCGAGTACGCCGCATCGCGCTTCGCAAGCGAATCGCGATTGGCCCGCGCCCTGCACTTTGCCGCCGATACAAGCGACGACATCAAGCGCTTTCGTTCCGCTCTCGTGACCGCAACCGTGCTCACTGTTCTGCCCGGCCTCATGGACGTCTGGGCCGGAATGCTGTTGTATCAGGCCTTTGACGCCCCGGTTTCGTTTGCCTTGATGGCCGCAGTCAAGGGATTGCACGCAATCACCAGCGCAATTCCCATCACCCCCAACGCGACCGGCATACCCTATCTCACTGCCGCCGTTCTGCTGCACGAAGTCGGCAGAGTCCCGTCCGATACGCTCGCCGCCGCAATCGCCCTCGCCGTCGCGCTCACCAACGTCATCTTCTGGCTCTCCGCCTCCGCCGCCGCACGCCTGCTCTGGCACAAGCGGTGATCTGCTGAACCATATCGACGTGATATGCGAAATGGCAGATGGAAATGGGCAAGACTGTTCTTACACGGACCATATATCCTGTTCGCTGACGTTGCCATCAATTCCCGCCGAAGCCTCCTTCCCGACACGCAGAGTGGCGTTATTGTCGTTGGCGGAATTTGGCGCGCGTTCCTCACATCGGAAGTAGTGTCGCGATTCTTCAATCCGTGTAAAATGCATGGGATGCCGTCGCAGAGGAAACCTATCTGATAGGGAACGTCTGAGTATGAACGAAGGCAGAACAGTCTCACCTGGGTGCGCCACGTTAGCCGCCATTCTGACCATTGCCGTGCTATCGTTACTGATTCTAATGCCCGCGTTTAGACGCTCCATCGAATCGGCAAACCGCGCCTCGTGCCAGGGTACGCTCAAACAATAGGGCCTCATATTCAAGATGTACGGCGCGGAATGGAATGACCTCCTGCCAAGGGTACAAGGTCCGGACCCTTGGCTTGTGGAAGGTATACAGACGAGGGCGCTGGGAGACGACTGCGGAGCTGACGAAGGCATTAACCTTACCCCGAACCCACCGAACGTGTTCCCTGAGTACTTATCCGATTGGGAAGTACTTCGATGCCCAGCGAATGAGTTTCCTGATATTCATGTCATCCGGGACGGCTGCAAGTATGCTGGAATACCAACGCGAGGGGACGCAAGTTTCCAGTACTTGGGTTACACCTTCGTGTCCGACGACCCAGCGGATTTGGCAAATGGTTACGCCCCGTTTGGCGTTGATGATGCGTTACTTTCCGCGCAATTGCGGGAAGTGCTCCCGTTGCTCAACACAAGGTATATGAGCAAGCCCTCGTTGGAGTACGCACGGGTGCTTGCCGATCGCCTTGAAAACAATATTCCGGTTGCACAGGGCATCGGTACCGGTGGCGGGCGATCGATCCAGAGGCTTCGGGTCGCTCCGGAGCGATACCTTTGGGATATGCCTCCAGGCCCGATGAAGGTGCGGGGAGTTCCCGTAATGTGGGACAAGGTTGGTCCCGCGAACTTGGACAACAATACTCCTGTATTCCGTCATCGCCCACGGGGTTGTAACGTGCTTTTCGCCGATGGGCACGTCGAGTTTCAAGAGTACCGACGAAACGGCAGATTCCCAGTATCCAATGCGCTTCTTGACGCGATACTTTCTGCGGGCCTAAGCGTCAATTGACCTTGTCAAAACTCGGAATGCTCAACTGTTCGCCACCCTTCTTCGACGATTCGTGCGCCACGATTCCCGGCACACAGAATGCCAACGCCTCGTACAGGTTCGTGGCCGGTTCCCGCTTTTCCAACAGCGCCATAATGAACTCATTCGTGAGGAACGGATGCGACGCGCCATGGCCCGTGTCCTTGCGCATTGACTCGGGAAGCATCTGAAAATAATTCGGTAGTTCCGCAATCGTCTTATCGGGCAATTGCATCGCGTACGGCTGCCCACCCGACCCGGGCATGTAAAGCGCCGCCTTTGTGCCGAACCACTGTGCGCGCTCGCCATGAGCGTTCAGTTTCCAACCCACGTTGCACCGGAACGGCTTGCCCTTGTCCGTCAAAAACATCCCCGTTTCGTTGAAAAAAGGATTGTCGTACACATTGTCCTTCAACGCAGGGTCGTCGTCGCCCCAACCGATGCACGACACCTTCGTCAAACGATCGCCCGTAACGCCCACGAGAAACGCCGTCGAGTGCGTCGGGTAGAGCATGGGCGCATATCCATATCGCCACGTGCGCTTGCCGTCGCGGTACCACAACGCGTCGCGCTCGGCCTGGTTCATCGGGTGATAGTATTCGGCCTCGCTGTACACCAAATCGCCAAACAGTCCCGCCGCGTGCATCCGTCGCGCCGTAATCGTCTCCCACCGGTAATACGACGTCTCCGCCGTCATATATATAAGGCCCGTACGCTCTTTGAGTTCCTTCAACATCGCCGCGTCCTCGAGCGTCAAGCACGCCGGGCAAGCGCTGATCACATGCTTGCCCGCCTCCATGCACAACTTGGTGTGCCGCGGATGGTCCGGCGCGCCGGTAAACAGCGCCACGGCGTCAATCGCCGGATCGAGTATTAACTTCTCAAGCGACTCGTACGTCTTGCCGCACCCAAACGTTTGAACGAGCCGATCGCGCCGCTCCGGAATTAAGTCGCTGACAGCTTCCACCACACAGTTTGGATGTTGATGCCAATGAAACGAACACCCAAACCCGCCGCCCACGACTCCGATGCGAATCTTCGCGTCTGACACCGGTGTCCACGGCTCGATGACACCGATGACATCCTCGATCGCTCCTGCCGAAATCGCCGATCCCGCAAGTGCCAGTGTCGCCGCCGCCAGAAATGCGCGGCGTTCAATTCCTGTCGATTCATCATGCTGCAACATGTCCAAGTCTCCCGCAGTAGTATCGAATGCTCCAAGCATTTCATCCCGTTACTTCGCCAATCAAGCATGGCGTTCTCAGTTTTTGCGCGACTGTCAGGTATAGACTCTCCGTCGAATACTACTGAACTACGGCAAAGCCTCTTGACAATATTAGTTACCAGTGCTAAATTGCTACGCGCAAGGTCGGCACTTCTCAGATTTGCGAATGGGGATTCAGTTGCGCCACTGGTGCAGAAACTACCCCTTGGATCGCGTCTTGCCGTGCCGATCCTACCGCTACCTGCTCTCGATGCGCGGAACATCATTTTCAGCCCCGCGCAAGTGGAGCGAGCAACTATCGACGGAAAGGAGGTGCTCCAAGGCAAACAAGCGTTCTCGACTGACAGGCAGTAACGACTTGATGTAAGGCAGTTTTCGACGTGCGTCTCCATGCGGGACTGTATCGACTATCGTGTCGTAACTCATGCGTAACAGTTGGGAGTCATATCATGCCTAAGAACCGCGGTTTTACTCTGATCGAACTTTTGGTCGTTATCGCGATTATCGCCATCCTCGCTGCGATTCTACTACCCGCGCTTGCACGCGCTCGCGAAGCGGCACGCCGCGCCTCCTGCCAGAACAACCTCAAGCAGCACGGAATCATCTTCAAAATGTTCTCCAACGAGAGCAAAGGCGAGGTCTTTCCGCGGCGCGGCACGCGCTTCTGGAACACGTTCAACCTAGCGGCAACAGGTTGGGGCGCTACCCTCGAGCGCGCCTACGAACTCGAGGAACTCTACCCCGAATACGTGACAGACCTGCAAATTCAATTCTGTCCATCCGATGGCGACTACCCGCGCTCAAAGGTGCCGAACTACACCTGGGTCAATCCGGGAATGAAACTGCACCGAACAATTGGGCCCGGATGGAACACCTCGGATGACGCTTTGGTCAAGAACAAGGTCTACTCGGGTACCGCAAACGACTACTGCAATCCCGCGACGTATACGCCCGCGCTACATTGCTACTACCACGGCGGCTATTGGTCCTATAACTATTGGGGCTACTTCATTGATGGCTCGTGGTTCAGCACTCCCGCGGACTTCAACGAAGTGTTCAACTCGAACGTCGCGTTCCTGAGCAATCCGGCGACCTCCAATTCGCTCGACTGCCGCGCCGCCGGGTGCCCGAACGGTCGCGGCTGGGTGCAGCACCGCGAAAAGGATGCACAATTTACGATGCCCTCGTCCGGACGCCAGGTGACGGCAATGCGCCTGCGCGAAGGTATCGAACGCTTTGTGATCACCGACATTAACAACCCGGCCGGGTCGGCCAAAGCCCAGACGGACGCCGCAATCATGTGGGACAACTCGTACACCAATGGCGGCGCGCTGTACGACACAAACAGTTGGAACCACGTACCCGGCGGCGCGAATGTGCTGTACATGGATGGACACGTAGAGTTCGCGAAATATCCGCAGCCCACGGGATCGAAGGCTTACGCAATGACAGCGGAAGCGCATCGCGACAACAATTCCCTCGGGCCGTAGATAGTCCCTCTCCGGCGTGAAAAGGACTTAACTTGGGTGCGGCAAAACGCCTCGGGCGGGGACAGTACTCGTGACTGAATCCCCGTCCGGGGCAGGCCCCCCCGTCACGCTGCCGCGAACAATCCGTCTGCGGAGTAGACCGAAAAGTGCCGCACAATTCGGAATGGGAGCTAAGCATTAATGAGCACAACGATGCGCTGTTGCATATGTATTGTCGGTGGTGTTGGTCTGCTGCTGGCCGTCTCCGGTTGCACAGGATCCGCGGCGCTCCCAAAAGATGCCGAGCCGCCGACTGATCCCGCCTCGCAGTTATTCGCCGCAGTCGCGAACGGCGACGCGGATCAGGTTGCCAGCCTGCTCGACGCGACACCGGCCTTGATTTCCGAAGTCGGCGCCGGCGGCGGAACGCCGCTTCACGTCGCAGCCTCCAAGGGAAACGTCGAGATGGTCAAGTTGCTGCTCGAAAAGGGCGCCGACCCAACTCTGCTGGACGACGAAGGAGCAACCCCGGCGCAAGCGGCCGAAGTGTCTGGAGTCAGCAAGGATGTGATCGATCTCCTGGCGCCGCCCCAATGACCTGTCGATGTGTCCAACGCTTCTTTCACAAACCGCCTGATGCGGAGAGTCATTTCGACCTATGTACAACTACGTCAACTGCTCGAATTACGTGGCCGCCACAATCGATCCTGTAATCGTAACCTTCCTGCTCCGAAAGCAGACCTTTAAGACATCCAGCTCGTGCTACTTTGAAATATGAGATTTCAGATCTGAAATCGCATTTTCATGGTCTCTGGATGCCCGAAAGGGTATAACGACTGTTCCGAAAAGTAACCTTTAAGACATCCAGGTCGTGCTACTTTGAAATATGAGATTTCAAATCTGAAATTGCATTTTCATGGTCTCTGGATGCCCGAAAGGGTATGACGACTGCTCCGAAAATAGGCCTTTAAGACATCCACCTCGTGTTACTTTGAAATATGAGATTTCAAATCTGAAATTGCATTTTCATGGTTTCTGGATGCCCGAAAGGGCATAACGACTGTTCCGAAAATAGACCTTCAAGACATCCATCTCGTGTTGCTTTGAAATGCGAGATTTCAAATCTGAAATTGCATTTTCATGGTTTCTGGATGCCCGAAAGGGCATAACGACTGTTCCGAAAATAGACCTTCAAGACATCCAGCTCGTGTTACTTTGAAATACGAGATTTCAAATCTGAAATTGCATTTTCATGGTTCCTGGATGCCCGAAAGGGCATGACGACTACTCCGAAAATAGACCTTCAAGACATCCACCTCGTGTTGCTTTGAAATATGAAATCTCAGATCTGAAATCGCATTCTCATCGTTTCCGGGTGTCCGAAAGCAATTCATCCCGCGCGCCAAAGGCGCAACGCAACCCTAGCCAGGGGCATCGCCCCTGGAAAATGTCCACGCCCCTATCACCGCGCGCTGAAAGCGCACCGCACAAGTTTTCATAATCTCAGCAGAAACTCTGTTCACGACGACTCGTAATCGTAATCGCATATTTCGCTTCGAGACCGAGCAATGCGCGCGCCTGTGGCTACGCAAGCTCTTGAATCGCTCTAAGCCTACGCCGGTGCAACCTGTACCCACACCTTCCGACTGCGGGGGCCATCGAACTCGCAAACGTAGATCGACTGCCACGTCCCGAACTGCAACCGACCGTTGCGGATGATGACCTGCACGCTGTTTCCCATCATGCTGGCCTTGACGTGCGCGGCGGAATTGCCTTCGGCGTGGGCGTAACCGCCTTCCCACGGCGCCACGCGCTCCAAAATCAACTTCATATCGCACACGACATCCGGATCGGCATTCTCGTTTATCGTGATTCCCGCCGTCGTGTGCGGCACGACCACCACGCACACGCCGTCCGTCACGCCCGATTCCTCCACGGCCTGCTGCACCCGATGGTCGATATTCAAAAACTGGCAGTGTTCGGACGTCGATATATCGAGTTCGATCATGAAATTGTTTCCTGCAGCGACGCGCGCTTCGGTGCGCGGATTCGCTCGGTCAACCGTTCGATTAGCGTAAAGAACAACGGCACAAACAGAATCGCCAGGAATGTTGACGCCAACATTCCGCCCATAACGCCGGTCCCAATGGAATGCCGGCCGCCCGCGCCCGCGCCCTGCCCCACGACCAACGGCAGCACGCCAAGAATGAATGCGAGCGACGTCATCACAATCGGCCGCAGCCGCAGCCGCGCCGCTTCCAACGCCGCCTCCACGATGCCCATCCCCTTCTCGTGCAGCGCGGAACAGAATTCGACGATCAAAATCGCATTCTTGGCGGACAACCCGACCAGCGTCAGCAGGCCAATCTGGAAATAGATATCGCGCGAAATGTCGCCAACGAAGCTGCGCAAGTATACCGCCAACACCGCGCCCAACGCGCCGAACGGGACCGCCAGCAAGACCGCGAACGGCAGCGACCACTTTTCGTACTGCGCCGCAAGCACCAGAAACACAATCGTCAATCCAAAAAGGATGATATACGGCGCCTGGTTGCCCGCCTTGCGCTCTTGATACGACACACCGCTCCAATCGATACCGTACCCATCCGGCAGCGCCGAAGCCGCAATCTCGTCGATCCGCGCCAATGCCTGCCCCGTACTGATGCCCTGCACCGGTGCGCCCGTGATCTGAACCGTGGGGTAGCTGTTAAACCGGCTCACGACGTTCGGCCCGGACTGGAAATGGGTGTTGAGCACGCCCGACAACGGCACCATCTCTCCGTAATTATTGCGCACGTAGATTCGTCCAAGATCGTCCGGCGTCCGGCGGTACGGCGGTTCCGCCTGGACCTGGACGCGGTAGATGCGCCCATACTTGTTGAAGTCGTTAACGTACAACGAACCCAAGTACGCCTGCAGACTCTCGTACACGCGGTTGATAGGCAACCCCAGCGTCTTCGCGCGATCTCGATCCACGTCAACGAACAGTTGCGGTTGCGTCAGGTTGAGCACGCCCGAAATTCCGCTCAGCATCGGGTCCTTTTGGAGTTCCGCCATGAACGCGTTCGATATCTCGCCCAGTTTACGAATGTCGCTGTCGCCGCGCCCTTCAAGCTGCATCTCGAACCCCGCGCGGAACCCAAGCCCGCGAATCGCCGGTGGATTGAACGCAAGGACAGTCGCCTCTTGAAGGTTTCCAAACGCGCCGAACACGCGCCCAACCAATGCATTCACGTGCGATCCGGGCGACCTGCGCTCCGACCAATCCTTCAAATTCACAAACATCGCGCCGGCGCTCGTTGTCGGCGACCGGCCCGCAAGAAAATCCTGGCCGCCAAGCGTCACGACCTTTTCCACTTCCGGCTGCTGCAACAGGAATTCCTCGACCTTGCTCATCACCGCGCTCGTGCGCTCGAGCGATGCGCCCTGCGGCAGCATGGTCACTACGAGGAAGTATCCCTGGTCCTCTTGCGGAATGAACGAACTGGGTACGCGTTGGAACAAGTCGTATGTTGCATAGATGACGACGCCGAACACCGCGAGCGAAACTACCCCGTACCGAATGACAAGCCGCACGGTCCCGGTGTAGAAGCGCGTGGTGCGCGCAAAAAGCCGATCGAACCACCGAAAGAGAAATAGCTTGTTGTGGTTGGGGCGAAGCAGCAGTCGGCACAGCGCGGGACTCAGCGTCAGCGCCACGAGGCCGGAGATCATCACCGAGAATGCGATCGTGATGCCGAACTGGCGGAACATCACGCCCGTGATGCCGCCGAGAAAGGCGACCGGCAAGTACACCGCGGTCAACACCAGCACAATCGCGATGACCGGCCCGGTCACCTGCTCCATTGCCTTGATCGTCGCCTCGCGCACCGCAAGGCCCTCTTCGTGCATGATTCGCTCCACGTTTTCCACCACGACAATCGCATCGTCCACCACGATACCGATTGCCAAAACCAATCCGAACAACGTGAGCGAGTTGATCGAAAAGCCCATCACCAACATGCCGGTGAACGTGCCGATGATTGCCACCGGTATCGCCAGCAGCGGGATGATCGTCGCGCGCCAGCTTCCGAGGAAAACAAACACCACCAACACCACAAGCGCCGTCGCTTCGAGGAATGTCTTCACGACTTCCTCGATCGAAACGCGCACGAACTTGGTCGTGTTGAACGGTATATCGTATGTAACGCCTTCCGGGAACGACTGCTTCAGAATCTCCAACTGATCGCGCAGCCCGTTCATCGTGCTCAGGGAATTGGCGCCCGGCTGCAAAAAGATCAGCACAAACGTGGTCGGCTTGCTGTTCAACCGTCCAAACGAATCGTAGCTGAACGATCCCAGCTCGACGCGGCCAACGTCCTTCACGCGGACCGTCGATCCGTCCGGGTTCGCCTTCAATATGATGTTCTCGAACTCCGCGGGATCGTCGAGCCGGCTCCGCGTAATCACCGGGATGGTCAGTTCCACTTCGCCCGAGTTCGGCGGAGCGCCGATGCGGCCCGCGGCGTACAGGTCGTTTTCCTCGCGTATCGCGTCCGCCACTTCCGTCACCGTCATCCCGCGCGCCGACACCTTGTGCGGGTTCAACCACACGCGCATCGAGTAGTCTTTGCCGCCGAAAATCAGCGCATCGCCGACCCCCGGCACGCGCTTCAACGCATCCACCATATAAATTGTCGCGTAGTTGCTGAGGTAGAGATCGGTGTGTTTCGGATTCGTCGAATTCAGTGCCACCACGCCCAGTATGTTGTTCGACCGCTTGTTGACGGCTATGCCTTGCCGGATCACCTCCTGGGGAAGGCGCGGTTCCGCGCGCTTCAACCGGTTTTGCGTTTCAACGGCGGCGATATCGAGGTCGCATCCAATCTCGAACGTCAGCGTAATCGCCAGGCTGCCGTCATTTGCGCTCTGCGACTGGTAATAAAGAAGGTTCTCGATACCGCTGAGTTCCTGCTCGATCGGCGTCGCGACGGATTCCGCAACGACTTCCGCGTTCGCGCCGGGATACCGCGCCGTGATGTCCACCGTCGGCGGCGTGATTTCCGGCGACTGTTCGATCGGGAGCATCGTGATCGACACCACTCCGCACAGCGCGATGATGATCGATATCACCGACGCAAAAACAGGACGATCAATGAAAAATCGTGAAATCACGGTGCTGCCTGGTTGGATCTCGGTTCAGTGGGTTGATCCGGCGACGGCCCTGGCTTCACTTCGCTGCCGGGCCGGACCTTCGTTAAGCCTTCAACGATGACTCGCTCGCCGCCGGAAAGCCCCGAAAGGACGATCCAGTCGGCGCCCGTCCAGTGCCCAAGTTCCACCGGTCGCGGCTGCGCTATGTTGTCGTCGCCCACAATGTACACAAAGGACCCCTGCGGCGATTGGTTCACCGCGCGCTGCGGCACCGTGATGCTGTTCGGCCGCGCCCATCCCTTGATATGTCCCTTGATGAATTGTCCGGGCCGCAACTTCACATCTGGGTTTTCGAACGCCGCGCGTACTTCGTAACTGCCGGTTTCCATGCTCAAATCCGGCGAGAGATAATTGATCGTCCCACGCTTCTCGTATGTGGACAAATCGTTCAACGTAATCTCCATGTACGGCTCATGGCCGTCGATCTTTACTAACGCGCCGCTCTCGGATTCGTTCCGCCACGCAAGGAAATCGCGCTCCGCCACCCGCAGGCTCACATAGATCGGCTCGACTTGGTGCATCACCGCCAATAGGCTGTTCTCGCCAATGTCAACGAGACTGCCAATCTCCTTTTGCGCCTTGCCGATAAGCCCCGTCAGCGGCGCGTCGATCTTCGTGTAACTCAGTTCGAGTTCCGCTTTCGCCAGTTCTGCCTTCGCCAATCGAAGTGATGCGGTCGCCTCTGCAAGTTCGGCATCTGCGCTGTCGATGTCCGTCGCGGCGACAGCCCCCGGCAGCGTTACCGATTTCATGCGCTTCACTTCCTGGTCCGCAAGTTTGCGCCGCGCCTCCGCCTGCTCGACGCGCGCACCCGCGATCTCCGTGTCAGCTTCGAATGTCCGTGGATCGATCGTGAATAGGCGCGTGCCTTCTTTCACGAGCGCACCTTCCTCGAATTCGCGGGACTCGAGATATCCCTGCACGCGCGCGCGTATCTCTACGGTCTTTGACGCCGCCGTAACGCCGGAATACGAAAACGTCACCGGTACCAGCCGCGGTTGCACGGTAATCACCGAAACGTCGGGCGGCGGGGGAGGGCCGCTCGGCGGCCCTTGCGCTGCCAAAGCTGCGACGCCAACGAACCCGGCCAAAAACAACGAGGCCGCGCGCGTAAGAATCTTCGATTGCATGGACTCTGATTTATCCTTGCTCGGTTGACTCGCTCGTGGACCGCGGCGCCGTGGCCGTCTCGAACGACTCCCACCCGCCGCCAAGCGCCTTGTACAGTGTTACGAGGTTAAGCAGTACGGTGGTTTGACTCTGCACCAACTGGTCCTGCGCGAGATACAATGCGCGTTGCGTATCAAGCACGTTGATGAAATCGCTCAATCCGCGGGTGTAGCGTTCGTTCGCCAATTCCACCGCGCGCTTCTCGGAAGTCACCGCCGTATCGAGCGATGCGTAACGTTGCTGTTCCTTTGCATAGGCAACCAGGCTTGTCTCGACGTCTCCGAGCGATCCGATCACAGCCTGCTCATACCCAATCAGCGCTTGTTCTTGCCGCGCGTTCTGCACCTCGATGTTCGCGCGGATGCGTCCCGCGTCAAAGATCGGCCAACGAACCGACGGGCCGAATCCCCACACCTGGTTCGCGCCGATCGTAAAGTCGTTCGCGTTGTCGCTCTGGAACCCAAAATTGCCCGTAAGCGAAAACTTTGGGAACAAATCGGCCGTTGCCTCCCCGATCCGCGCGGTCGCCGCGGCCAACTCGCGCTCGGCGCGGCGTATGTCCGCGCGGCGGCGCAACAAATCCGACGGCACGCCGACCGGTACCTCGGGCGGCGTGGGAGGGAGGGGACTTTCCACGCTCAATTCGTCATACAGCGCGGCCGGGTCCTTCCCCAGCAGCACGCCCAGCCGATAGAGGGTCGACGCAATAATGTTCTCCAGCGCCGGCACGTGAGACTGAGTCGTCGCCAATTGCGCGCGCGCCCGCGATACATCCAGCTCGCTCGTCAATCCCGCGTCGAAGCGCGACTGAGTCAGATCGACAGACCCTTGCTGCGCCGCAATATTTTCCTGGGCAATCCCGAGACGCGACTGCGCCTCGCGCAACGTCAGATAGTTCCGGGCAACCTCCGCCAGCAGCGACACCAGCACGTCGCGTCGGCCTTCCTCCGATGCTTCAATATCCGCGTTCGCCGCCTCAACCGCGCGCCGGTTCCCGCCAAAAATGTCCAACTCCCACGTCGCGTCGAATCCCGCCTGATACAAATCCTGCGTGCGGTCGAACGATGGCTGACTGTCGGGCGAAAACGAAATGTTTCGGTTCTGGAACGGCTTCAAGAAACCGCCGCCGCCCTGCACACCGCCTTGACCGCCCTGGTCAACCTGTTGCGAACCGCCTCCGCCAAACAACAGCGCGCTCAAGCGCGTCGCGGACGACGAGGAGTTGAACGTAAAATCTCCCGTGCGCAACGTTGTGCTGCGCGAAAGCGAGAAATCGTTTGCGCCGCCCCCGAAACTCACCGAAGGCTCGGCCGCATCCGGTTTCGTCAATTGCTGGCGACGATACGAACCCGACACGTCGAGCCTCGGATAAAGATCCGCGCGCACTATCCCGCGCGCCGCGCGCGCTTCGCGCACGCGCGCCTCCGCGATGCGTACGTCGAAGTTCGAAACCGATGCTTCGGCGATCAGCGCATTTAGGGCTTCATCCCCGAATACCTTCCACCAGTTGGTGACGTCCGCAGCCGCGTTGGTCTCTCCGCCTTCGGACGGCGCATGCCACGCCGATGCGACGCTGACCTCGGGTGGTGTGTAATCGGGTCCGACCGCGCATCCCGCCACGGATAGCACCAAAATCAGCGGGAATGGCCACCTAGCCATCCGTATGCACCTGTCGAATTCCGGCAAGCCCCGACAGGCTGAACTGCGTAATATGTCGCGCGAGCGCATCGATCTCCGCTTCGCTCGCCGGCACCGGGACGCCGAGCAGTTCCGCCACGGGACGTGAGTGGCGATAGAACAGGCATTGCCCCAGAATGCTGCACGTGATCGCTTCTATCTGTGGCGTGTTTGCCGTAACATTCATGTAATCGCGAATAATTCCAAGAAGGACGTTATGCGTTGGGCGCGCCACGCTTTCCACCAGCTTCAACCACGCCCCGGTCGGGTTCGCCAATTCCGCCGCCATCAGCTTCCCGTGCCACGCCGGCTGGCCTTCGCCAAGTATCCTCATCAGAAACATGCGCACGAACGCGCCCAGGCGTTCTTCCGCCGTTCCCTCCGTGTCCGCTATCGGATAGCTGTTTACGCAACGGTCTAACGAACGCCGCAGTATCGCCTCGTATAAACCGTCCTTGTCGCGGAAGTGGTAATTCACCGCCGCCAGGTTGACGTTGGCCCGAGCGCAAATGTCCCGTATGCTCGTCTGCCGGAAGCCCTGCTCCGCAAACAGCTCTCCCGCAACGTCCATAATTCGGTCCGGTGTGGCGTAGGCAGCAATTGATCCAATCATATGTTTCAAACATTCGTTTAGAACATCAGTTTAATACACGCGTTCCGAAAAAGTCAAGCCATGTAAAGCATTGAAATAATTAAAGATACGATGGGATTAAGCAATTTGAGATATTATCCCGCTGCGTTTTCGCGCTTCGTGATCGTGCTGTTCCGAAAGCAGACCTTTAAGGCATCCTGCGCGTGCTGCTTTGAACTCTGAGATTTCAAATCTGAAATTGCATTCTCATCGTTTCCGGTTGCCCTGATAAGGGCATGACGACTGCTCCGAAAATAGACCTTTAAGACATCCTGCTCGTAATGCTTTGAACTCTGAGATTTCAAATCTGAAATTGCATTTCATGGTTTCTGGGTGCCTGAAAGGGAATGACGACTGCTCCGAAAATAGACCTTTAAGGCATCCTGCGCGTATTGCTTTGAACTCTGAGATTTCAAATCTGAAATGGGATTTTCATCGTTTCCAGTTGCCCCGCTATGGGCACGACGACTATTCCGAAAGCAGACCGTTAAGGCATCCTGCTCGTATTGCTTTGAACTCTGAGATTTCAAATCTGAAATTGCATTTCAAGGTTTCTGGGTGCCCGAAAGGGCATGACGACTATTCCAAAAATAGACCGTTAAGGCATCCTGCTCGTATTGCTTTGAACTCTGAGATTTCAAATCTGAAATTGCATTCTCATCGTTTCCGGTTGCCCCGATATGGGCACGACGACTATTCCAAAAGTAGACCGTTAAGACATCCTGCTCGTATTGCTTTGAACTCTGAGATTTCAAATCTGAAATTGCATTCTCATCGTTTCCAGTTGCCCCGATATGGGCACGACGACTCTTCCGAAAGCAGACCGTTAAGACTTCCTGCTCGTATTGCTTTGAAATATGAGATTTCAAATCTGAAATTGCATTCTCATCGTTTCCAGTTGCCCCGATAAGGCCCCATGACGACTGTTGCGGCAACGCACAATTCATCCCGCGCGCCGAAGGCGCAACGCAACCCTAGCCAGGGGCATCGCCCCTGGAAAATGTCTACGCCCCTATCACCGCGCGCTGAAAGCGCACCGCTCAAGTTTTCATAATCGCAGGGAAAAATCTCTTCATAACGACTCGGGACCGATTGTCGGCATTCGTCTCAAATGCCGTCCATCTTGTCCATTCCGTCCATTCGGTCCACGAATCTGCATTCGTTTGGGAGAAGCCACGCCTTATGAAGATTCGTAATCGTAATCGACTCTCTGGCTTCGAGACCAAGCAACGCGAGCGGCTGTGGCTGCCTAAGTAATAGAACTGAACTAATACTCGCTCTGTTCGAGATTCCGCAAACCAAGCCGCATCGGTATGTACGACGCCAAGACGCTCACAAAGGCCATCCCCGCTACGACCGCCGCGAATACGCGATTGAACTGTTGCTCGTTCGGGAACACCCCGAGCTGATGGGCGACCATGACCGTGGCCTGCGTGCCAATGATCACGGTGATGTAGGCCATGCTCAACAAAAAGTTTAGCGTGCCGCCCATCCCGGACACGATGCGCGCCGGGTTGTCTTCCTGGAAATTCGGGAAGAGGCTTCCCAGTCCCACCGCAAGACCCGACAACGCAAAGTTGGTAATGACGATGCTGTAAAGCGCGAGAGCAAAAAAGATCGGTTCCACACGGAGCATGTAACACGAGAGAATCACGAGGCTGATCGTGAATACCGACGTCGTGCATACGCTCAGCCAAAACTTTTGCATCATGAGCTGGCGAAACGTCAGCGGCGCGAGACCGACGACCCAGAAGCGCCGGCCTTCCAAACTAATCAGTGGAAAGACGAAGCGGCTCGTCAGCGTAGCGAGGATTAGCGTGCACGCGCCAATATTCAGACTTATGATCACGGTGCGCCAAAACGCCGAGTCCGCCACCGAAGACCGATCGCGAAGGCTCGCAATGTACACCGCCATGATCCCGAAGAAGATCACGAACTGGGACCACTGGGTCGTATCCCGCCAGAACAGCTTCACGTCCTTTATCACCAGCGCGCGGTGTGGTTCCCACAACCACCGAAGAAACCCGTCAATCCGCCCTACCCAGCCGCGTCCCGGCGGCGTCTTTCGGTTCATGTCGTTGCCCAGAAGGTCGGACCAGCCGGGATAGAAGACATAGTTCGCGAAGGTCGCCGCCACCAGAAGGACCATCAACGCGTTGGACAACAACAGCAGGAAATAGAACCACGACTCCGAAAACTCGCCAACCGAAGCCGCCAACACGCCGTGCGCCGCCCAATAGCTCGGAAGTATCCACGACTGCGTGCGGTTTAGCGTCTGCTTGATGGTCTCGTAGTTTGGGTTCGCAAGCTGCTCGACCGACACATTGCCACGCACGTACAGGAACATGCACACGACCGCAATGATTCCAACGGCTATCATGCTGCCTCTGGGCAGGCGCGGAAAGATGCGCACCAGCGTCATTGCGATGATTGCGCCCATCGCGGCGGGAAGTGTGACGTATGGCACGTAGTACGCCACCGCCGCAATATAGAACGGCCAGCGCGCGCCCTCGATGATGCCGTACGCGAGCATCATCGGCGACCCAAGATATGCCGTCGCCCACGAACTGAACGCGACGCATTCGACAAGCCGCGCGAGAAAATACTCCCACCACGGAATCGGCGCCTGCACGAGATACGCATTCTCGCGCGCCTTGTACAGCGTCGAGAACGCAATCAGCGTGTTCGAAAACAGCAGCATAAAAAACAGCGCCAACGCGAACAGCGAAAGCATCCGCGACATGATCATTTCGCCGATGCCAAACCCGGGCTGGTACGCGTCGACTTCGTACTGCTTCAACCAGCGAAACGCGCCCCAAAACGCCACGTACGCGCCGAACCAGAGCGCGACCGCCGATAGCGATACCACCGCCACTTTCAATTTCGATTCGTGCCGCACCGACGCGATCTGGTTCACGCCGATCCGCGTCTTCGCCCACAGAATGGCGCCCGCGCGCGTCATTCCAGTTCGCCTTTCGTCATTTCCAGGAATACGTCCTCGAGCGAACCCGGGTTCTCGGAGAGTTTCAGCGTCTCCTCAATCGTGCCCGTGTGAAGCAATTTACCCTGGTGAATGATCCCGATGCGGTCCGCAACGTCTTCTATAAGACTCAGCGTGTGCGTGGACATGAAAACCGTAAGACCTTCGCGCGTCTTCTGCTTGAGATACTCCTTCACAAAGCGTATGTTCTTTGGATCGAGTCCAACCCACGGCTCGTCCACAACGATAATCTTCGGTTCGTGCAGGAAGCACGAGGCGAACGACAGCTTCTGCCGCATGCCGTGACTGTAGTTCTCGATGAGCTGATCGCCCACGTGACGGACCTCGAACAACTCGAGCAGTTCCTCGCTGCGCCCGTTCAGCGCGGATTTCGGAAGCTGATACAATCCCGCCACGAACCGCATGAACTCGCGGCCGGTCAGTTTGTCGTAGAGGAAAGGCGTGTCTGGTATGTAACCAAGGATGGATTTGGTCCTCACGGGATCCGCCTGAATGTCGAAGCCGCCCAAGAGGGCCCTGCCCTCGCTGGGTTTCAACAGCCCCGTCAGCATCTTGATTGTGGTCGTCTTGCCCGCCCCATTGGGTCCCAGAAAGCAGAAGAACTCACCCTGTCCAATCGCGATGTTCAGCGAAGAGACAGCAGCCTTGTTCCCGAACCGCTTACTCAAGTTCTCGGTCTGTATCATGCCTTGCTGCCTCAGGTTCGCCGCGGCTGCCGCCGCCCAGGAAACGCGCGGCGCCGCGTCCATAGTTCCAGCCTAAACTTCCGCTCGCTCCGAATCGAATTGTCGGCGTTGCACCACTACCAATCCGGATGCAACAACGCGGTCACCGCCTCGGCAGTGACGCCCGGCACGCGCAGCCGGTCACACACTTCCCGCGCGATTTCGTGCAGCCGTTTCGTTCGCTTGCGTGCGGCAACTATCGTCAGATTGTCGTCCGTTCGAATGCGTTGGACAAGATGAAAGTCGCGGCGAACCAGCCAATGGTCAAGTGGCTCGCCATTCGTGAGGACAGCCGGATCGCATCGCAAAAGCAATGTGCCTCCGGGGACGAGACAGGTCCACGCGGTGCGGATGAAGTGCTCCGCCGCGAAATCGGACTCGATAGCGGCAACGTCGTATACCCCACGGGACGAATCATTCAGTTCGCCCATCACCACGTCGAACGAACCCGCGCGTCTGAGCCGCATCGCCTCGTCTTCCGAGAACCCATCCAAACGTTCGATGCCACGCCGCGCAACGCTGTACTTCGTGACGCGAAGCCCCATCCCGATATCGAGAACGGACCTGGCCCCGTAAGGTATGTACTCGTCCAACCGATCGTGCCGTAAGGCGGGACCTTCACGATCAAACGGAAAGCCGCGGCATAATTCGTGAACCGTTCGCAGTATCGCTTCCACCCGGTGCCCATATGTGTGGCGCTCCAATACGTTCACCCTGCCGTTGGCCGCAAGCCGTTCTCTCAACGCTTCGTCGCCCAACAATTGGGACACCTTGCGAATTAGGTCTGCTTCTTCCTCATACATGAGCAGGTGTTCGCCATCCGTAAACAAATCGGACAAGCCATTTCGTTCCGCGTCGCGGTTCGTCAGCAACGCGCAGCCCATCGCCAGCGCTTCGAAGATGCGCATGTTGACGTCCTGCACCGCCGAATGGTTGAACGCGGCGCGGCCCGTCGAGAATGTCGTCACCATCTCCTCGCCGTACACTCGCTCGCGTGCCAAAACGTCAAACCGGGATTGCAGCGTTTCGAGCAACCTCGCCCGCTGCCAGTGCACCGGTTCGGATGTACCGCCAACAAATACGATGTCGTGCGATTTTTCGGCATCCACCGGGCGGTGTACTTTCGGATTGCACGCCATCGGTAGCCAATACACGTGACGCGATCCGGTTTCGCGCAGCAGCGGCACATAAGCCCGCTGTCCCGCGAATACGACGTCGTAGTGCAGCGCCTCGCGGTAATCCATGTAGCACTGCCACGTATCGACGCTGTAAAAGACGGTGGGGCAGGGGAGATCGTGCGTACTCGCCAGCAGCGGCACGCCGCCGCCGGAAACCGCCACCACAAGTTGTGGCGTCCAACCGTCCGGCAGCACGTCAAACAGACTGGAAAGCTGCGAAAGATCGCAATCGATGTGTCCGCGAGGCGGCCATTCTCCCGGCCATGAATCTCGCAACATGTCGTGGGCCACCGGACCTGCCGTGCGAACTTCGCAGCGTTCCTGGAACGCGGAAACGATATGCGGCATCCACGCGATTCGCGTCATCAGACCCAAAATACAGACCCGCAGCATCGGTCGTTAACTACACGCCGGCCGGACAAGACAAGAGCGCCCACCGGCGTGAGCCAGGGGCGCCCAACAAATCAACCGCAATTAAGCAGCCGTTACGCAGTCTGGTTGTTGTTCTTCTTCTCGTCTTTCTCTTCCGGCGTCTTCAGGATCGTGTCGCACGGCTTCCCGCTCTTGTCGAACGAGGGAAGACTGAACGCCGTCTTCGGATTCACTTTGCTCAGGGCCTTGATGTGCTTCATGTCGCGTTAACCTCCTAGGTTTTTTGAAAGGGCCATTACGTCAACGTGTTCCTACTACCCGAAGACGCAACCGCCTCCTGCATTCAATGCAAGGCCGACTGCTCACGGGATGCTGTGACAGGTTGGGTCTGGCCTTTCTCCCATTCCGCTTGACGCACCCACTTTGTTCGCGTCGGTTTGAGTATACACCATCATTTACAAAAACTCAATACAATATCTTGTGCCAAACTGCTCCAACGGTCATGCCCTTGGGGGCTGACGATCCCTGCTAATCGTAACTACCAGTCTCCTCGACCTGCATTACAAAAAATGCCAAACGGCGGATTCCAGGGACGCCGAACGGACTAATGCATTCTAGATTTTCTATTCATGTAAAGTATTGACTGTACGTGTTTTACGCGTGTCCCCAACGCCGCCGCCGTCGCCTTTGGCAGCGCGCAAACGTCTCCCGGGAACCCCGTCTGCGCCCCAAGTTGTTTCGTGGCCGGTTCCCGGGTAGATTCTCCGTGTACCGTTTTTGGGCGTGACACAATTCTTTACGCGTGGGAGAGAAACGTACATGGCCAAGATGAAGTTGCGGGTTGGGGTCATCGGGGTTGGCGCAATCGCCGACGAAAAACACCTGCCGAACTGGCAAGAGCTCGAGGCGGAAGGCCGCGTCGAGCTGATCGGAGTCTGTGACATCGTTTCCGAGCGCGCGCACGAAATGGCGGCGAAGTATGGCGCCCGCGTCGTTCACACCGACTATAAGAAGATGCTTGCCGATGACAAATACGACATCATCGACGTCTGCACACAGAACAGACATCACGCGCCGATCACAATCGCCTCGCTAAAGGCCGGCGCGCATGTCATCGTCGAAAAGCCGATGGCTATGAACAGCGCCGAATGCCGCGCGATGATTCAGGCCGCCGAAACGAACAAGCGTAAGCTGATGGTTGCGCAATTCATGCGCTTCGAGCCGGATTCCGAAAAACTCAAGGAAGTAATCGACGCGGGCCGGCTTGGCACGATCTACTCCGCCAACGCCACCTACCTGCGCCGCCGCGGAATCCCGGGCTGGGGCAAGTTCCACATTGCCAAAGAATCGTTGGGCGGCCCTCTCATTGATATTGGCGTCCACGTTCTCGATCTCGCGATCTGGCTCATGGGGTGTCCCAAGCCCATCGCCGCGTCGGGCAAGGTATACCGAATGTTCGGCGATCGCGAAGACCTGTGCAACGCCGAGTGGGGGGAACCCTACGATAGAAAAGAGTTCGACGTGGAAGACTACGCGTCCGCCTACGTCCGCTTCGAACGGGATATCACGTTGACGATGGAAGTGTCCTGGGCCGCCAATATCGAAAACGAACGCAGCGGCGTTTCCATTCTGGGCGACAAGGCCGGCATCTCGACCAGCCCCCTCGGCCTCTATGGATACGAAAACCGCTCGCTGACAACGACCCGCTTCGACTGGCTGCCGCCGCAAAGCGGTCACCGGATGGAAATTCGCCATTTCACCGAATGTGTCGAGCGGAACCGCCCGGTGCGGGTGAAGCCGGAAGAGTCCCTCCGCGTCCAGCAGATTATCGACGCCATCTATGAGTCCAGCCGAACGAACGCGGAGGTCCCCATCAAAGCCACGTGAGGATCACGCGGACAGGATTCGACTGAGCAGTTCGCGCACGTCGGCCGATCCGTGCTCTCGCGGAAACGATCCGGTCGCGCCCGCCCGTTCCATTCGCCGCCGGTCCAAGTCAGTGTCGCCGAGGAGCAGTACCGGCAATCGCTCCGGCACGTCCGGGTCTGCCCTCAGCATCGAACACGTCTCGTACCCGTCGTGAATCGCAAGCGCCGGCCCCAGAAACACCGCGCCGGGGCCGTCCGCGAGGACCCGCTCGTACGCATCCGCGCCCGACGACACGCAAATGACCTTGTGCCCTTCCGCCTCGAGTTCTGCCGACAATGCGGCGATCGTGTCCTCGTGGTCGTCCGCGACAAGTATCAGGGCCATTTGACCTTACCTCCACCCGATAGCATACCATGCGCACGGACAATCATTCTTGACTTGTTCCGGCGGCGTGCATAGAATCAAGTCGCGTTCCGTGAATGACATGCGATTGCGGCCGTAACCGCGCGGTAGCGCGTTTCGCACATTTCCAATCCGGCCGCGAATCCGTTCTCGAGTATTGGACGTCCAAGCGGGGTGGTTTCACATTTCGTGTTGTTAGGCGCTTCAGGCACAGGGGAGTCAATCACGAGTATGTCCGTGCGATCGCTTGCGTCTTTGTTGTTGTTCCTCTGTCCCGTCGCGCTGCACGCGCAACAAGAACCTTCGCCGCCACCTGCGCCAGGGCCCGCCACCGACGCAGCGCCTGCCCCGGCCGCGCCGCCTGCCCCTTCGGAGTCCGAACTGGGCCCTCCCGGAGACCTCGTCACGCTCAGAAACGGCCGCGTCTACCGCGGGTTTCAGGTCGTGAAGTCCACGTCCGCGGAGGTTGTGCTCGAGGTAACGCCCGAGGTGACGATTAGCATACCGCGCCGTCAGATCGTCTCGATCGACTACGACGATATCGATCCGGTTGTCGAACGCGAAAAGCGCAAGGCTGCCGAAGAAGCCGCCGAGCAGGCCACCATGGCCCTGCTTTCCGGACAGAAAGTGTCGCCCGCGATCCAATCGAAACTGCGCTCGGACATCTCCGTTCCGCCTATCAAGTTCGAGGCCCGGGACCTGGGCGAGGCAATAGCCGAGATCAACAAACATCCCGCGGTCAATGGCCTTCTTATCTTGGATAAACCGGTACTCAACTTCCCCGAAGAAGAGCGGAAGTGGACCTTTGAAACGAAGCCCGGGATTTCGCTCGCCGCGGCCATCGAGCTTTTGCGAAAATCGAACCCGAAAATCTTCACGTTCATTCGCGACGATAGACTGGTTATCACCGACGAAAAAACGGCGAAAGACTTTCTCAGCGTTCAGCAGCCGCCGGCGCCTCCCGCGGGCGATGCGCCTGCGCCCGCGGCCCCAGCCCCCGCTCCAGCGGCGCCGCCTCCAGCGCCAAACCCGTAGCGCGATTTTGACGCGCGATGCGTCACGCACAGCACACGAACGTTGGAGCGGGGTGGCATGAAGGTCGGCAATAAACTCGAAGAGTACGTGCGGAGCAGCGAGCCTTCGACACGCTCGGCGCAACTGCTGCTCGAAAGCGCCAAGCGCCTCAAAGTTTCCGACGAGGCCATTCAGGAAATCATCAAACCGTGTGCAGTTCACATTCAGCGCCTCTCCGTGCCCATTCTCGGCACCGTTGTGAACATCATCTCCGGCATCGTTCTGCACGATCGCGCGCGCGGACCGTATAAGGGCGGGATTCGGCTCGCGCCCGATGTCGATCTGTGGGAGACAACCGAACTCGCGCGCCTCATGACACTCAAGACGGCGCTGGCGGACATCGAACTCGGCGGCGGCAAATCGGGCATCAGCGTGGACCTTCGCGCGCTGTACACGCACATGACGAAGGCGAAGCGCTTTGCGGGCGAGTACCGTGAGTTCGAGCGCATCGCGAAAGCCGACATCATGACCGAATTCGCGAAATGTTTCGGCCAGTTGTTTGCAAGCCACGATTACATCCCCGCGCCGGATATGGGTACCAGCGGCGCGGAGATGGTCCGCATCTACAACGAGACGAAAGACCCCGCGTCGGTCACCGGCAAACCGGACGGCATCGAAGGCTGGCTGCCCGGCCGAGCCGAATCGACCGGCTACGGCGTTTACCACGTCATACTCCGCGACATGGAGCGCAGGGGCATCGCGCCGGAGCAGTGCTCGATCGCGCTTCAAGGTTTCGGCAAAGTAGGGTCGTACGCCGCACGCTACCTTTACGAAGAAGGCGCCCGCATCGTCGCCGTCACGGACATCTCCGGCGGCGCACACGATGCGAAAGGCCTCGATATCGATGCGCTCGGCGCGCACGTGAAGAAGGCCGGCGGCATCGCGGGATTCGATGCAAAACGGATCACAAACGACACGTTGTTCCGCCTGAAATGCGATTACCTCATTCCCGCGGCGAGCGGCCACGTCATCAATGACACGAATGCAGCTGGCATCGGCGCTGCGTGTGTCGTGGAAGCCGCGAACATGCCGGTCACTTTCGAAGGAATGAAGACGCTCGATCGCCGGGGGATCGCGATCCTCCCGGACGCATATGCGAATGCAGGCGGCGTGATCGCGTCGAACCTCGAGTACCGCCACGCCCTCGGCGGCATCAAGTTCACCCGCGAACAGACGCTTGCCGAAATTCGCGCGCGCCTCGACGACGCCTACACCGCCTGCGAGCCAATCCTCGCCCGGGGCCGCACGCTCACCGAAGCCACCGTGGATGTGGCGTTGATGCGCGTCTACGAGACGATGGTCAACCGCAGTCTGCTGTAGCATCCGCTGGGGCGGATGCGAAGATACGATGCTTCGTCCGGGCCGGCGCGTGTGATCCATTCGCGATCGCTGCCGATTAGCGCAATTCAACATTGAGTGTGCGCATCGTAGTTGAAGTGCTCCTTCACATCCCCCTATGGGGTATGGCAGAGGGATGGAACGGGTCTGTCGGGGAATTGCCGATGTGGAATCAGAGTTCGGATTTCTGCTGGCGTGCCCCAGCAGGTATAATCGACATATGAACGTGAAACTGGATACGAGGTTCGAGCGCCAACTTCAGGCATTGGCTGAAGCCCAGGGACGGACGATTGACGAAGTGGCCCAGGAAGCGATCCAAACGGGCCTCGCGAAAATGTCTGGAAATGGGGATTCCGCCGAAATGGAAGTCTGGAAGCCGAGACTATTGCGGTTTCTCGACGAGATTTCCGCTCTGCCGGTCGAGTCTCCGGCCGATGGATTCTCCGGCGTCGAGCACGACGACGTCTTGTACCCCCGCTCGTCGTGATCTTTGTCGACACGAGCGCCTGGTTCGCCGCATTTGTTCCCACCGATCGCAATTTTGCCGCCGCCACCGAGTGGGTTCGAGCCAATAATGACCGACTTGTGACAACGGACTTTATTGTGGACGAGTTGATAATCCCGCTCGGCCGTCGCGGCGAACGCAAGCGCAGCAAACTTGTTCACGAATCGCTGTTTCAGGAACAGTGCGCGGTCCTTGAATACGTGACACCCGCAGATTTCATGAAAGCGTGGGACGTACATGAAGCGTTCCAGGACAAAGAATGGAGCTTCACCGATTGCACCAGTTATGTTGTGATGCAGCGGATGGGTATTCAGTCGGCGTTCTCCTTTGACATGCATTTCAGACAATTCGCTACGGTCGTCGTCGTGCCGTAGCCGCGCGAAGCAGCGGGCCCGTAGCGCGCGTTTGCCGTTGCCTTCCCGGGAGACGAGACATGAACGACCCGCCTGTCGCCGAAGTACGCAAGCATCGAATGGAGCATTCGCGAGAATTCGGTTCTGATCTTCGTCTTATTTGCAAGGACTTGCGCAAATCTGAATCGACGTTGGGCAAGCGGCTGGCCAAGGCGGCGGCGCGACGCCCGAAACGAGCGAAAGTGAGGAAGACGTCGAGGGGGCGCTCTCCACTCCGCAACGTCATTTGGTCTTGAAGGGCGTTGTTTTCTACCTTGAAATTTCGGTTGACTGCATCGAGATTTCAAGGTATGCGCGGTCGTTTGGCGCTTCGGACACGGCGGTCAGGGCTTATCTCGACCATTTGGCCGCCGCGCTTGTCGTGCGGCAACTGCAGCCGTGGCACGAAAACCTGTCCAAGCGACAGGTGCGCGCGCCGAAAGTGTATTTGGCCGACAGCGGAATCATGCACACGCTGCTGAATCTGAGGACGCAGCGCGATGTGGAAGCGCATCCGAAGTGCGGCGCGTCGTGGGAAGGGTTTGCGATCGAGCAGGTTCGGGTGGCGTTGGGCGCGGAGCGATCCGAATGTTTCTTCTGGTCAACGCACGCGGGGGCAGAGCTCGATTTGCTTGTTGTGCGCGGGCGGACGCGACTGGGGTTTGAGATCAAGCGCACTACGGCGCCGCAGGTTACGCCGTCCATGCGGCACGCGCTCGCGGATTTAAAGCTGAATCGATTGGACGTGATCCACGCGGGGGATACGACGTTTGCGCTGGCGAAGAATATACGGGCCGTTTCGATCGTGCGCCTTCTAACCGACCTCAAACCGATGCAGCAGCATGCCTTGCTACGACAACGGGCGGTGAGAATTGCATGCGTACTACAAACGCCGTGCAAACGCTTTTGCTCAGTATGTCGGCTTGACGTGCAAAGGCTTAGATCGCCCCTTCAATCCCCTCTGAGAAATCCGGCGTGGTAGTCTGCCTCGTTGATTCGCCGGCCGCTTTCACGCATCCCGCATCAATCACGGTGTGGTTCTTATCGACGGCGAATTGCACCACCTTTGCTGCAGAAGAAAGTGTTGCACGAGGGTGAACTGTCTGTCCTTCCAGTAGGGCGTCGATCCCGTCCGGCGTGAAGGGCTTAATGGTCCCTTTCTCTTCCTGGTTGATGCGGAAATAGTCGAGGTGCGCAACGATAATGCCCTGCGCTTGCTCCTTGCTGGGGAAAGGAAGCTCGACAGAGTTTGGGGACGTCGGATCGAGTCTGCCGATTGCCGCAAGGCCAGCATCACCCCATGCAGTCGCTAAGGCCAGGGATGCTTGCTGATGAGTAGTGAGTACGTTGGAGAAAAAGCGGTACTCGGTGTTCGCGTATCCCGGCCTGACCGTGCAAAGTCCAAACTCCTTCGCGAACTCTATCCGCTCCCGTCGAGCCATCTGGTCAACTAAGTTTTCAATGTCGTCAATGAACAGATAGCCTCCGCCGTACCCGGCCGCGCGCAGGTATCGAACGATATCGTTGAATAGCAGCGTTCTGGAATAGTCGAGAATCTTCGTGTCCCTGGGGACGTATAGCGGCTCCAAAGCTCCGTCTCTTCGCATTGCCCGAAGATAATCCTCGAACGTACCTTTCGCGAGCGGATGGGCGACGGGAACCTCGACTCCAGCACTGATGAGCGTACTTATCACCTGTTCGTCAAGCGATTCGGGATCAACATCATGCTTTTGGAGTACCTGATCGTTGAGGAGGTTGTCAGCACCGGAAGTGCCCTCACCATCATCGGCTAGGATGGCTTCGACCTTTGCTTCGGGGATTGCGCTCAACCGAAGCGCCGCACGTGAAGCATCCAGCACGCCGTTCTTACAGACGTCGACTAGTGCCGACAACGCAAGCTGCTCCATGTATCGGCGGTCAACCTGGCTGCGGAAGCCGACATACACGACCACCGCAGAAAACCGTGTATTGAATTCTGTTTCTCCCCAGTCGCAATTGATCCGTTGTCGAAAGTAGCGTAGGAGTGCGGTCTTGCCTACTCCGCGACCGCTTTGGCTGTCACCCTTGGACCAAAGGTAAGCTAGCCGGACACGGTTGGGGAAATCGTCGGGCCGGATCAGCAGGTTCTCGAACTTCGTGATAGCCGACTGAGCTGTGGACACGGCGTAAATACTGCCATTGGTCCTCGGGTCGGTGCTGTACGGGTCAACGAATCCACCGTCGGGGAATGGCAAGTCCCGCAGCCCCAGCATTTCGTACTTCGAGCTGATGGGCGTGGTGTGCTTCTTGGGGAGATGGATGGCCATTATGCACTCCTTATCAAGTTGTAAATCTGCGTGGACTCGCCCACTCGGACTAGTGGCTTTCGCCGTCCCGTTATGCGTTCATAGGTCAACCCAAGGGTGATAGGCGGCTTCGGTTTCTCCAACAGCACAATGATGCCTTCATCGAACGCGGCTTCGGGAATCAAAAGATTCTCACATACAAAATCCCGCACGTCGGGCAAGTCAAAATATCCCGCCTGTGCCTTCAAAGTCGAGTAAGCCGCATCGAGAGCCTTAAGAAGGTCCCGCTGTGTTTCGTCGTCTTCGAAGTTTGGCTCGCTTAAGTAAATTGTGTAGGTTCCACCGGTGGTTAGTGAAGTTTCTGCCCGGCGGTGCCACTCCCGAGTCGGTGGGCCTTCGACGCACGGTGAGTAAGTTCGATAAAAGTCCGCCTTCTTACCGAAAACCTTCATGGCGTTAAGCAGACGAAGACTAACTAGACGGTCGCACATAGACCGAAACAGAGGGACACCGAGAGAGTGTTGAGGCATGAGTTTCTTCAACACCCGCTCACGAAGTGCGTCTTCCACCTGCTTGGCTGAGCGCTCCTTCATCTGTTCGAATAACCCCTCGGCTTCGCTTTCAGCAGCAGTCCCGAATATCGGCCGCAGCAGGGCGGCGATGTATGCGGTGTCTATTGTCTTCGTAGTCTCGACGGCCGGACTCGGGATCCCCTTTCGGGCGATATGGACGTGGACCACTGCTTGCAGGTTCGCGTACGTCTTCAAGTGCACCAGTGCCATCCTGCGCCGAAGTTCGAGATAATTCTTGTCGCTTAACAGCCGCAGCGTTTCCATGCCCGCAGCCGTCAATTCGTACCCGCGCCCCTTCGTCGCCTCGGCAAACTCAAAATGTGCCAGTTCCTGGCAGATTTTCTCGCCAACAGTCTCGTATGTGCTCTTCGGCTCCGGAAGCATCAGGCGGAGTGCCTTGTCTCGTGCGTACTTCAACACATTTCGGGAAATTGTCGCGTTCTGCTCTTCCCGTGATGCTTCCGGCATGGCTGCCAGTACCCGCAGGCCAATATAGTGATAACCCACATCCGTGATGTTGAAACTCGAAATATTCACATCAGCTTCCCTTAGCCGTTCTAACGACCTTTATCAGTCGGGAGCATTCTCCGTTCAGTGCGCGCAGGTCATCGACCAGTTCAGTAACAGCTATACCTCCGAAGGCGCGAACCGCGATCGTAAGATCGTTAAAGCAATCAAACCGGGCGTTAGCGTCAGCACCTGCGAGCAAGCTCGTCATGTGGTTGAGCTTCGCGCAGAAATCGTCAAAAGCGTGCGTGTCTTCTGGTGAGAGCGTTACGCCTTTATCCATCTCGCCAGTCATACGGTTTGCATTATCGATCAGGATGGGTAGGGGACGAAGTTGGGGGGCAATCGGATGTATGCCAAGCCCGAGGCACGCGGCTAAGCCCGATTGCTCGAAGGGATAGCTCGATACAAAGATCGGAAGCAGGTACGACCGCAAGAGCACCGGTGTGAGGCACAGGTAGTCCAGAATCTTCGCGAAAAACACAATCACGTCGTTTTTCTCCGGTGGCCATTCGGCCCGGTTTTTCAGTTCGAGAATCCCAACTGTCGGCTCATGCCGGGCGACGACATCAACCTCGTGCAGCACGCCGGAGGCGGTAATCAACTGCATCCCCAGGTTCATCTCGCGGTGCTGCGAGACCTCCCAGCCGGCTAGCTTCGTGACGCAACTTTCCCGTAATTTCACCTCGAATCCCTGATCTGCGGATTCGTTGCGTGGCAAGTGCTGCCAGTCCTCGTTAACAAAACGATAGCAGTGCCGCAGCAGGACCAGCGCGGTTTCGGGCAGAGGTGTTTCGATTCGTAAGGCCATACGTTTTCGCCGAGTCTACTTCCATTGGGCCTAACCGGTACGGCCCAGCAGCCAGTCTACAAGTTCATTGGAGCGAGATGGCTGAGGTGCGGATAGAGTACCGCCGGAGCCGACCAAAGCCAAGCTTGCATGGGAGTGGGCAGTTCGGGACTGAAGCACAGCAGTGGCCGTAAATCCGATTTGGACTTGGGATAATCGAGCCGCCGCGGCACCGGCACCGGTTCGCTTGTTGCCGTCAACAAACGTATGGTTCCTGACGATGTGGATCAAATACGCGGCAGCCATTTCGAATGCGTCGCGATGAAGGTAGGCCTGATTGAACTTCGCGCACGGCTGCGCGGCAGCCGACTGCAGAAGAGACAGGTCGCGGACGCCCGCCATGCCGCCGTATCGCCGTATCTGATCCTCGTGAATTTCCAGGACGTCGTCGGTGCTTAGAAAAACAGGCGGCATTTACTCTGTCAAGCGTTTGAGGGCCTTGCCATACCGCGCGTTCGTCCAGTCCAGGGCTTCTTTGAGCTTTTTGTTTGCTCGTGCGCGTCGCTGTGGTCTGATGAGGAGCATGTCTCCGTCCGTGGACACTTCCAGCGGCGTGTTCGCGTCGATCTTGAGGAGGTCGAGTATTGGTTTGTCAATGACGAGTGCCAGGCTGTTTCCGTGCTTCGTAAGTTTTTTCATGCGGCAAACTCCGTTACCACATTGTATAACCCGCGCGGTGCGTGGTCAATGGGCCGGGGAATGGGTCGCAAGGAAACCGCACCTCGTTCACCAACGACGCGTCTTCTTTGCTTGTGCGTTGGTATGAAGTGCGGCAGCAAAGTCTTCGACGCTGCCGCTTTGGCTTCCGGCGGAGCCGGACCCAGGACAAAGGACGCAGGTTCGTTACCAAAGAGAGCGCTGTGAGAGCCAAAGCGGTAGCGCCGTCAACCTTCGCAAGGCCTCGGTCGACTCTGCTACCGCACTCCATATTAGGGCCGAGAGGTTGATGGTATGGAGTGCGGCAGCAGAGTCTTCGGCGCTGCCGCTTTGGCTTCCGGCGGAGCCGGACCCTGCGCATAGGAGGCAGGTTCGCTTCAAGGCGTCGCGCTGTGAG
The DNA here is from genome assembly GCA_013359265.1 of Candidatus Hydrogenedentota bacterium. Classification (NCBI taxonomy): domain Bacteria; kingdom Pseudomonadati; phylum Candidatus Hydrogenedentota; species Candidatus Hydrogenedentota bacterium. The sequence continues at coordinate 9,102 of JABWCD010000013.1, read as the reverse complement.
AGCCAAAGCGGTAGCGCCGTCGACCTTCGCAAGGCCTCGGTCGACTCTGCTACCGCACTCCATATTAGGGCCGAGGAATTGGCAGTCCCCGCGCGAACACCCTGCGAAGCAGTTACAAATACCAAGATGAGGCAGACGGCCAGAACACTTCTGTGGGAAGGATTGCCGCTACACCTTCCACGGGGCGCGGTAGTCGCGGGTGAGCCATTCGGGTTTGCCGCCGTTGCGGGCGAATTTCATGCGTTTGGGTTTCCACGTGATGGTGGTGTGGTTGTAGTAGGCCTGGTTCATGAGGTGGCAGCAGATGGCGGTGCGGCCGCCGACTTCTTCGTTGGTGATCGGGCGTGTGCGCGATTGGACGCAGTCGAGGAAGTCTTTGAGGTGGTTGTCGCTCTTGTAGAGTTTGACCTTGGCGTTTTTGAGGTATTCGTTTTCGACGAGTTGCAGCGTAGCGCCGAGGGAGCCGTCTTCGCGTTTGACGAAGCCGGCGACTTTTTTGCCGTCGCGGTAGAACTCGAACTGGCCGCGGTTGACCTTGACCTCGCCTTCGCTGCCGAAGAATTCGGCGCCGAAGCCGCTGACGTGGGTCACGCGCACGCCGTTGGCGTAGTGGAGGACGGCGCCGTTGGTCGCTTTGGGATCGTCGGGCGGATGGACTTCGACCGGTCCGCTTTCGTCCATGCCGAGGCCCCATTGGGCGATATCGAGATGGTGCGCGCCCCAGTCGCAGACCATGCCGCCGCCGTATTCCTTGTAGCTGCGCCAATCGGGGAAGTGATCGTGGATGCCGCGCGGGCTGAGTATCGAGTTGTACGGGCGCATGGGGCCGGGGCCGATCCACAGGTCCCAATCGAGTCCGGGTTCGAGGGATTCTTCGGGCAGGTCGCAGGGGACTCCGGGAGGGCCGAAGCTGCAATCGACGTGATCGATCTTTCCGATAGCGCCGTTGCGGACAAGTTCGCAGGCGATGCGGAACTCGCGCATGGAGCGTTGCATCGAACCGGTTTGCAGGACGCGCTTGTTCTTTTTCACCGCGTCCATGACGGCGATCGCTTCGTGGATGTTGTGGGTGAGCGGCTTTTCGCAGTAGACGTCTTTGCCGGATTCCAGCGCGGCGATCATGGGGATGGTATGCCAGTGATCGGGCGTCGCGATGCAGACCGCGTCGATGTCTTTGCGCGCGATGATTTCCCGGAAGTCGTTGTAGGCCTGGCAGCCGGCGGAACCCATCTCCGGCTTGCGCGTATAGAATTCGTTTACCTTATTCTGCGCGTTGGTGCGGCGCGTGGTGTCGACGTCGCACACGGCGACGACGCGGCATTCCGGGAACTGCAGGAAGGTCCCGAGCAGGTGATGGCTCTGCTTGCCCATGCCGATGAATCCCATGACGATTTTGTCGTTGGGCTTGGTTTCGGCGGCCCAGATTCGGGACGGCAGAATGAAGGGAGCGGTAGCAACTGCGGCGGACTTCAGGAAGGATCGGCGGTTCGTCTTCATGAGTATTTTCCCCTGCGCCGCGGAAGTGGGCGCGTTGACCGGCAGTATCCTATGAAAAGGGGCCGAATCACAAGGGAATCGGTTTGGCGCCGGCCATTCCACCTTCGCGCTGCGGCGGGCGGCCCTGCCGCGGGAACCGCACTATACGACGCGCGCGGTTTTATAGATGCGCGGATCGATGTTGTGCTTGTCGCAGCGGAGACCCATGATGCGCTCGGTAATGCCCAGCGAATCGGCGGCTTTGGCTTTGTTGCCGCGCGTGTTCTTGAGCGCCTCGATGATGAGTTCGCGTTCGAGGCGGTCGAGTGCGGCGTCGAGCGTTTCCTTCACGACGGTGCCGCTGGCCTCGGCGGTCTGCAGCGTGGGGGGCAGGTGGTGGCCGTGGACGACGTCGTCGGTGGTCAACAGGATTGCGCGCTCGATGCAGTTCTCGAGTTCGCGGACGTTGCCGGGCCAGTGGTAGCTGCAGAGCATGTCGATGGCCGGCGTGGAAATGCGTCGGACGTTCTTGTGCGATGTCTTGCTGTATTTCTCGACGAAGAAGTTCGCGAGGTCGAGGATGTCGGTGCGGCGTTCGCGCAGGGGTGGAATGTGAATCGGGAAAACGTTCAGCCGGTAGTACAAGTCCTGGCGGAAGGTGCTTTGCGTCATGAGCGTTTCGAGGTCGCGGTTGGTTGCGGCGATGACGCGCACGTCCACCTTGATCGTGTCGGTGCCGCCGACGCGTTCGAATTCGCGTTCCTGCAGCACGCGCAACAGGCGCACCTGCATCATGGGCGCGAGGTCGCCGATTTCGTCGAGGAAAATCGTGCCGCCGTCGGCGAGTTCGAAGCGGCCTTTGCGCTGCGTGACCGCGCCGGTGAATGCGCCTTTCTCGTGACCGAAGAGTTCGCTCTCGATGACCGATTCGGGAAGCGCGGCGCAGTTCACCTTGATGAACGGTTTGCTGGCGCGCAGGCTGTTGTAGTGGATTGCGCTGGCGACGAGTTCCTTGCCGACGCCGCTTTCGCCGCGGATGAGCACGGTCGCTTCGCTTTTCGCGACCTGCGCGATGAGGTCGTAGACCTTCCGCATGCCGCGCGAGTTGCCGATGATGTTGGCGGGGCGGAAGCGGTCCTTGAGTTCGTCTTGAAGGCGGCGGTTCTCGTCGATGAGGCGCTGCTTTTCTTCGATGGCGCTTTGCCGCATTTTCACGGCTTGGGCAATCATTGCGGCGATGATCGTCATCAGGCGCAGGTCTTCGTTCAGCGAGATGGAGTCGGCGAACAGCCGGTCCACGCTGAGCGCGCCAATCGTCTCGCTGCCCAGTTTGATGGGTACGCAAATAAACGAGATGCTGCTCTTCTCGAGCTGCTTGCGCGCGCCGGTCCGATCGAGGAAGGTCGGCTCGTCGGAGATGCGGGGGATGACGGCGGCCTGACCGGTCTGGATTACCTTGCCGGTGACGCCCTCGCCGGGGCGGTAGCGGCCGCGCTCCTGCTGGCTGGGGGAGAGGCCGTGGGCGGTTTCGATGTAAATCTCGTCCGTCTCGCGGTTTACGAGAGTGAGGGTGCCGCGGACCATGCCCGTGTTGTCGGCGATGGCCTGCAACAGTGGGCCGACGACGTCCCGCAGGTCGATGCTCTGGTCCAAGCGCTGGCTGATATCGAACAACAGCGCCAGTTCGCTGACTTCTCGGCGGATCTCCGGGTCCACGATGCGGCTCGCCCCTACTTCGATTGTAGCTTCCATCGCCAAATGCACCCGGTTTGTATGGCTCCCAGAAGAAATCGACGGAATTGTAGGGTGATTATTGGGGAATGTCAAATCCGTAGGCGCCCAACGCCGCAATACTGCGACTTTGGGTGGGGAACAACGGTGAGTTGGGGAAAATGCCCGGAGTTGATACGGCTATTTCTTTTGGAGTGTCAGCGGGGAGCCGTATGCGGACCTGTGGGTCTGGCTAGCGGCGTCCACAACAAATGCGTCCGCTGCCAGCGTTACATCGAACTCATGGCCCCTCAGTCTCACGTTGTGCAGACTCATTTTTCCTGCGATCGGCGGAAGGTGCGGATTGATGGTGATCGATCCGTCGGCGTTGGGGGTGATGCCGAAGAGGCCGAAGATGATCATTTGCGCGACGGTGAGGCCGTCGATGGCGCATTGGAGCGGGGTGTCTTTGCGGTAGTCGGGGCGGTCGGCGTAGAGGGAGTCGCCCCAGTAGGGGAGTTTTTCGCCCCACCAGAGAATGCGCTTGAGCAGTTCGTCGGCTTCGTTCGCGTGGCCGCTCTTGTAGAGCCGCTCCATGATCTGCGGGGCAAAGCAGGTGCATGCACCCGGGCCGCCGTTGTCGACGTCGTTTTCGTCGTAGGCGGGATCGCCTTTGGCGAGACTGTGCAGGCCGTAGTCGCCGAGGAACTCGTTTGCGTTCCAGTGCGAGAGGAGACCGTTCAGCGAGTCGTCAGTGAGGACGGGGGAGTTGAAGAGTTTGAACATTTGGCAGGTGTAGCGCAGTTCCTTTTCGCCCTTGCCGTTTTTGAACGCGAACCATTTTGCCTGCGGGTCCCACAGTTCGTCGTGCAGGACTTTTTTCAGCGCTTCCGCGCGTTCGACGAGGTCGGGACGCGGTTTGCCCATTGTCTCCGAGAGTTTCGCGGCGAGGACGAAGTTGTTGTGGCGGCGGCCGTTGAGGTCGGGCATGACGTGGTTGTACTTCAAATCTTTGCGCAGTTCGAGGTGGCTGTTCGATTCGCCGTAGTCGATGAGCGCGACGGGTTTGGCTGCGTCGTCGCCATAGGTGGCGTGTTCGATGACGTGATCGAGGATGGTGCGGCCGTTGAGGGTGTCGTTGAGAAACGCGGTGTCGCCGGTGACGGACACGTAGTGATAGATCAAGCCGATGATCTTTTCCTGATTCACCATGTACCACGGTCCGAATCCCTCGCCGGTGATCGGGAGAAACGCGAAGTGTTTGGTGAGGTCGACGCTGAGGAAATGTTTGATGTGCGCCTTCACCGCTTCGGGATCGATCATCGGAAGGATTTCCCAGACTTCGCCGAAGTCCCAGAGGTAATTGCAGACGCAGCCGCCCTTCACGCTGCCGGTGGAATAGTAAGGATTGAGTTTGAATTCCGGCACTTCCCACTTGTTCATGAGGGCGTGCACGAGGGAGCGATAGTAGAGGCGTTCCAGGGATTTGTTGTCGCACGTGAATCGCGGGACACGGTCGAGAAGGCTTTTCGCGCGTTCGCCGAGCGCCGCCTCCACGTTTGCGTAATCGGCGTCGTACTGGCCGAGTGTTTCCTTTGCTGTGGCGAGCGCCGCGTCACGCGTCCCAATCGCGATGGCGAATCGTGCATAGCCAAGATAGTTTTGTGGATCGACGGGAACCTCGCATGTCCACTGCCCGGTGGTTGAATCCCATCGCACGCTTATTGCGGGCCGGTTCGGATACGTGCCCCATGCGAGCGCGATGGCATTGTCGCCCTGCGTCAGCAGCGCTGTGTTCCCATCGAGCGAGCGCGATGTCGCTGACGTGCTGGCCGGCCGAGCGAACTCCCACACGGAGTTCGTATCGAGGGTGCCGGAGAATTCGCCGGAGAGCTGGACCGTTTTGCGGCCATCGCGCGGCGATACGAGGATTGAGACAAGCGCGGCGCGCTGGCCGTATAGCAGGTTTATGGAACTGTCCATAGAGACCGGATTTAGACCGTGTTTCGCCGTTACGCGAACGGGCAACCACGCGCCGGAGGTCGGCTTAAGCGGCGCGCCATCGAGATTGATCGTGAACCGAAAATCCGAACTCACGAATGGGGGCGCGTACAGACCTTGAATGTCAACCATCGCTTTAGAATCGATACCCACGGACATCATGCCGTTTGCGATGCCGAAGTGATCGGCCTGATGGATCACTTCGGTTATGGGAAACGCGAAGAGATATCGGTAGAAGTCGGCGTTGGGGGTGGCGTCGTCAGCGGCTGCGGCAAAATTTCCTACTGCAAGACAAATCACTGTAGAGGCTGCTACGGCCAATGTTTTCAATCTCATTCTGGTGCGTCCGGCAGGAAATTAGTCGATGCTTCTCATAAATTCGCCAAGAGAGTGTAACACCGATTCGTAGAAGTTTCCGTATCTTGGCCGGAATATCTGGAAAGGTTCGCCGGGACTGCCGACAAATGGGCGGAGGACCCATGCGAGTTGAGTTCCGACAAACATATAAAGCAACAGCCAGATGATGAAGAGTTTGCCGGGCGCGGGCCTGCCCAAGCGTATGGCGGCAGTACCCAATGCGCGATTCAGGTACACCAGTCCCGTCACTCCGGCATATACGAACATCAGAACGTGCAACAGTTTGATGAAGTGGTACGAGACGCTCGTGAGCGAGAAGAAAAGCGCCACTGTGGCCATACTTGCCAGCGCCACCGTAGTGACGGCGCAGGCGGTAACCAGAAAACCGGAAACCTGGCCGAAGGATAGACGCGCGCCAACGAAGGCGTTCGACACGTAGATCGGAAACACGACGATCACGAGTGTGAGCAGAAACAAGACCGGGACTTTGGTGGCTGTGACAAGAATGAGGAGAAACTTCGACGACACGGCCATTTCCGATCCTTGGAGCAGGTTTGTCGCGCCCATGACGCCGCCATACACAGCGGCCATGATGAGGGAGATGACGAACATGATGCGGACGATGCGCCACGATTGATCGTCGCGGTGCAGCGATTCGGAAATCTCTTCGGGATGGTGCAGCGTATAGTCGACTTGCCGCCAAAACCCGCGCGGGAACTCAGCGGGTGGCACTGTCCGAATCTCGATCGGAATCTTTGCGGATTTCGAGATGCCGGCCGCGTCGTCCGGTTGGGACTGAAGCGACCCGGTGTCGTCGGGCCTTGTTTCATCGATCATTCGTGTCTCCTCGATACTCAGTCTTATAAACCCGTCAGCCGAAAAATAGACTCTATGAACGACCCTTCGATGGGCCGGAGCGGCTGGTAGTCGATCGCCCAGGAACCGATCCAGGGGCGCAGCACCCAGGACATCTGGGTTCCGACGAAGGCGTAGACGCCGCCGAACATCACCAGGAAAGACGAGCGGAGCGGTCGATTGAGTTGGTGCGATGCCGCGCGGAACAACACGTGAATGATCACGAGGCTGAGACCTCCGGCGACAGCGAATACAGCAACGTGCATGATAACGAGGAATCGATATCCGGAGAGTGCGATTGACGACGTAGTAAGCGTAAAGAAGTAGCTAACCGGCGCGTAGCTGAAAATCGCGACGGAATTCGCACTTGTCGCCAGCAGGAGCAAACGCAGGCAGCCGATGCCGGATAGTCGCGGCCCGAGGAAATTATTCAACACGTAGAACGGCGGAAAGCAGACGAGAAGCGTGAAGACATAAAGGAGAGGCAGCTTTAGGCCCGACACCACCGCGGGCAGTGCGCCGCGCGGCATGCCCATGCTGATGCCGTAGCAGCAGTACATCATGCAGACAATCGCCAACACCGATGCATCAAGCCGATCCAACTTGGCATCGCTCGATATTGATCGCCCCGCGCGGTCGGGCGTGAGCAGAGTGCGCCACCATTCGCGAATGTGATTTCGGTCTGCGGCCATCTCACCCTCGTTGTAATTGATGGACGGTCGACGGCATTCAATATACAATAGCCCGCTGCTTCAGTATAGGTGATATTTGCGGGGCCGGCTTTCAGACTTATCGGAGATACTCGATGGCCATCGTACCTTACGAAGTCGACGTCCCCATGTCGCGTTGGCCGTACGCGAACTGGGTAATCATCGGCGTGACGTCGCTGGCATTTCTGCTTGCGTTCGCCGGGGACGTGAGGCTGCTCGAACTTGAACCGCTGATTCTGTACCGGGGCAATCCATCCGGGATCATTGGCCACATGCTGTTGCACGGCGGCTGGCTTCACATTGTCGGCAACATGGTGTTTTTGTGGACGTTTGGCAATGCGGTATGCGCGAAGGTGACGAATATCGCCTATCCGGTCATTTACCTTGGGCTCGGCGCGATGTCGGCAATTATTCACCTCATCATCGACGGAGACCCGGCCGTCGGTGCGAGCGGCGCGATCAACGGAATTATCGGCATGTACCTTGTTTTCTATCCACAGAACGAGGTGACCTGTTTGTGGTGGATAATTTTTCGTGCGGGCACGTTTGCGGTGAGCAGCATTTGGATGATTCTGTTTTGGCTGGCGTTCGATATTTGGGGGGCGTGGAGCGGCGCCGGCGGCGTAGCGTATTGGGCGCACCTCGGGGGCTTCTTCAGCGGTTTTGCGCTTGCGTCGTCGATGCTGTGGCTGGGCTGGGTCGAAATGACGGAGACGGAAACGTCCATCTACGATCTTATGTCACGTTAGTTGCCGCAGCGCAGGCCGAATCGCACAAATTGTAATGGTGCTCCGCTCGTCATTATAGTCCTATGCGCTGTGCCTGAACTTGGGCGGGTTTCTGAGGAGTTTGTAACAAGATGGCTATGATCCCTACAGGATTGAAGCATGTTGTAGGCTACGTCCCTACCCAGGGTATTTCCACCGGCGTCGTAGCGACTTCGGTGGACCAACCCCGGGCTGCGCCCCGTATCGCTTTCGGGGAAAAGACTGGAACCGTACGCCGGTTAGAGGCACTTAGTGTCATGAACCCAGAATTCATTCGAAAAGTCGGACGCCCATAGAAGTTGTGCAGAAGTTCGAGTGCTCGATTACGATCACGAGTCGTCATGAACAGAGTTCCCCTGTGATTATGAAAACTTGCGCAGTGCGCTTTCAGCGCGCGGTGATAGGGGCGTGGACAATTTCCAGGGGCGATGCCCCTGGCTAGGGTTGCGTTGCGCCTTTGGCGCGGGGGACAATTTGTGCATTTTCGGAGTGGTTGTCATACCCCCTATCGGGGCACGCGGAAGCCATGGGAAAGCGATTTCAGATTTGAAATCGCAAATTTCAAGGCGACACGAGTCGGATGTTTTAAGGGTTTATTTTTGGGACCGTTGTCATGCCCCTATCGGGGCAGGCGGAAGCCATGCGAAAGCGATTTCAAATTTGAGATCTCAAATTTCAAGGCGACACGAGTAGGACGTGTTAATGGATTATTTTTGGGACCGTCGTCTTGCCCCTATCGGGGCACGCCGAAGCCATGGGAAAGCGATTTCAGATTTGAAATCGCAAATTTCAAGGCGACACGAGTCGGACGTTTTAAGGGTTTATTTTTGGGACCGTCGTCATGCCCCTATCGGGGCACGCGGAAGCCATGCGAATGTGATTTCAGATTTGAGATCTCAAATTTCAATGCGACACGAGTAGGACGTTTTAAGGGTTTATTTTTTGGGACCGTCGTCATGCCCCTATCGGGGCACGCGGAAGCCATGGGAATGCGATTTCAGATTTGAAATCTCAAATTTCAAGGCGATACGAGTAGGACGTTTTAAGGGTTTATTTTTGGGACCGTCGTCATGCCCCCTATCGGGGCACGCGGAAGCCATGCGAAAGCGATTTCAGATTTGAAATCTCGTAATTCTTTAGCCGAGTGAAGCATTTATGGAAACTGCCGATAAACATAATGCTTGGATTCAGTCGAGGGACGGAGGTTTTGGTGACCCAGCAGACGG